>CAMAJC010000186.1 GCA_945835425.1 uncultured Clostridia bacterium | reverse complement strand
TCCGGCCTACGGCCACCTCTCCCAAAGGGAGAGGCCTTGGCAATATCAGGGTAGATGCAGCCATTAGGCTGACTGAGAGGGCTTACCTCCGACTTTTTCGACAAGCTGAGAGGATGCAGGAAACTGTATCCTCTTTTTCGTTGGCATGAGAATGTTGCACACATTCTTGTCCGGCCGGTTCTCCAAAATTTACTTCCTCTGGATTGACAGCAGGTCTGGGCAATGCTATAATCACATGTAGTATGGAATAAACTCGACTTTTTTCTCCTATCACCAATCTCACAGGAGGTACATGCAATGAATATCGTTGTGATTGGAGGCGGTAAGGTCGGCGCGACATTGATCGAGCAGCTTACCGACGAAGACCATGATATCACTGTCATAGATGCAAACAGTAAAGTCCTCACTGACCTCACCAACCGGTACGATATCGCCGGCGTATGCGGAAACGGCGCCGCCTACCCTTCCCAGAAACAGGCCTCGGTGGAAAAGGCCGACCTTGTGATCGCCACGACCCCGACCGATGAACTGAACATCCTCTGCTGTATGGTCGCAAACCAACTCGGCGCCAAGCACACGATCGCCCGTATCCGCAACCCGGAATATGCTCCCCAAATGGAATATCTGCAGGAGCGGATGGGACTTTCGATGTATATCAACCCCGAACTGGAAACGGCAAACGAGATCACCCGGATCCTCCATTTTCCTTCTGCCATCAAGGTCAACGCCTTTATGCGGGACCGGGCGGAGATGATCGAAATGAAGCTGGAAAACGGCAACCCGCTGATCGGGCTGGCCTTAAAAGACCTGCGCGGCTATTATAAGGGCGATATCCTGATCTGCGCCGTCTATCGGGGCGACAAGGAATTTATCCCCGGCGGCAACTTTGTACTGGAAGAACATGACCATATCATCCTGCTCGGCTCTCCCAACGACCTGAATGAACTGTCCAAAAAGGTGAACCCTTCCTTCCGCAAGGTCAAAAACGTCATGATCGTCGGCGGCAGCCGCATCGCCCATTACCTTTCCGATATCCTGCTGGAACAGGGCGTCCGGGTCAAGATCGTCGACCTCAGCGAAAAGCGCTGTCTGGAGCTGAGTGAACAGATCACCGGCGCACGGATCATCTGCGGCGACGCCCGCGACCGGGAACTGCTCCAGGAGGAAGGCATCGAGAAGATGGACGCCTTTATCGCCCTGACCGGGCTGGACGAGGAAAACATCATTGCCTCCATTTACGCCGATTCCTGCGGCGTCCCCAAGGTCATCTCGAAAATCGGCGACCGGGATATGGCCGGAATGGTCGACCGGCTGGGACTGGACATTGTCGTCTCTCCCAAGACGTTGACCGCGGACATCATCATCCGGTACGCCCGCTCGCTCGAATACGCCGGCGATGATTCGATGAAAACCCTGTACACCATCTGCAACGGCAAGATTGAGGTCATGGAGTACCATGTGGACGGCGACCTTCCCTTTCTGGGACAGCCGCTGGCCAACCTGAAAATCAAGCCGGGCATCCTGATCGCCTGCATCGTCCGGGACGGAAGAACGATTATCGCCAACGGTGCTTCGACCATCGCCCACGGTGACAACGTCATCGTCGTATCCAGAAAAGGCAAGGTCAAAAGCCTGCTGGATATCCGGTAAGGGGGCAGAGCGAACACATGAACTATAAAGCAGTGGGAGGTATGATCTCCCGCATCCTCCTGGTCGAAGCGGCACTGATGATGCTGCCGATGGCCGTCGCGCTGATTTACGGCGAAAGCATCGTCTGTTTCCTGATCCCGATTGTCCTGCTCGCCCTGATCGGCGGTATTGGGGTCAGGCTGCTCCACACCGACGCCAAAATCTATTCCCGGGAAGGCTTCGTAATCGTCGCGCTGTCCTGGATTTTCATGTCGGTGGCCGGATGTTTGCCGTTTATGATTTCCGGCTATATTCCCTCCTTTGCCGACGCCTTTTTTGAGACAGTCAGCGGCTTTACGACGACCGGCGCGTCCATCCTGACGGATATCGAGGCGCTGCCGCAGGGACTGCTCTTCTGGCGCAGCTTTACCCACTGGGTCGGCGGTATGGGGGTACTGGTCTTCGTTATGGCTATTCTGCCCCTGAGCAATATCCGCAGCGTCCACATCATGCGGGCAGAGGTGCCGGGACCGACCAAATCCAAGCTGGTGCCGCGGATGAAGAACACCGCGTCGCTTCTGTATAAAATCTATATCGTCCTGACGCTGGTGGAAATCATTCTGCTGGTGCTGGGCGGAATGCCGCTCTATGACGCGCTGATCACCGCCTTCGGCACCGCGGGTACCGGCGGCTTCTCCAACAGGGCGCTGAGCATCGGCGCTTATCAGTCCGCTTATATCGATATCGTCGTAGGCATTTTCATGTTGCTGTTCGGCGTCAACTTTAACCTCTACTATCTGATTCTGATCGGCGAGGTCAAAAACGCTTTAAAGAGCGAGGAACTGCGGTGGTATCTGGGGTTTGTGGCGGTGTCAACCGTCGCCATCGCCCTGAACATCATGAGCATGTACAACGGGTTTATCGAGAGTCTGCGGTACTCCTTCTTCCAGGTCTCGTCCATCATCACGACGACCGGCTTTTCGACGGCGGATTTCAACACCTGGCCTTCCCTGTCCAAAGTGATTTTGCTCATACTGATGGTGGTAGGCGGCTGTGCGGGCAGTACCGGCGGCGGCGTCAAGGTTTCCAGAATCATCATCGCCTGCAAATCGATTGTCAGAGAGATGCGGCGGCTGCTCCATCCCCGCGCGGTTCAGCCCGTAAAAATCGACGGCTGTGCCATCGAGAAAAAGGATGCCCACGCGACGATGATTTATCTGGTGGCCTTTTTCTTCCTCTGCCTGTCCCTTTTCCTGATCGTCTGCTGCGACGGATACGACCTTGTCACCTCCGGGACGGCAGTGCTGGCCTGCGTTTCCAACATCGGGCCGGGCTTGGAAATGGTCGGACCGATGGGCTCCTTTGCGGCCTTCTCCGCACCGGTCAAGATTGCGCTGTCCTTCGGGATGCTGCTGGGAAGACTGGAGATTTTCCCGATTATGATGCTGTTCGTCCCTTCGACCTGGCGCAGAACCTGATTATAAAACCACATAAACAGACAAAACCGGCGATGCCTTTACGGTACCGCCGGTTATTTGTTTATCCTTATGCCTGCTGGGCAGCCTTATTGTCTCGGGTCAGGTTCTTCATCCAGTTAAAGCTGTTGATCTTAAAGAAGGCAACGATGCATTTGAGAATCTGGTAGCATTTGAGACAGGCATATACGACCCAGGCAGGTGCACCCAGGTAAGCGGCCAGAATCGCCGAGGGCAACACCACGAGGAATACAAAAATCGTATCGTTTTTAAAGACAAAACCGATGTCGCCGCCGGATTTGACCAGCCCGAACAGCCCGGCTGCCTGATAACAGGTGCCGATCATCGTCACCGAAAGGACGGTGATGAACTGGGCGGAATAGGCCGCCGCTTCCGCCGTGATGCCGTCGTAAAGGCCGATAAACGGGGCTTTGAGAAGGGTGATGACGCCGCCGGTCAAGAGGCCGAGGCCAAGGAAGAGAATCTGAACCGTGTAGGCGTATTCCTTCATCAGTTCGGTCTTCCCCGCGCCGACGGTCTTGCCGGTGATGATACCGACGGCCGAGGACATCCCGTTCATCGTCACATAGGCCAGCGAGTTCATCGTGTTGGCGACGCTGGCGGCGGTGATGACGCTGGCGGAAAGGTGGCCGAGAATCGCGGAGTTGGCCATCATATTGACGCTCCAGACGACCTGTCCGCCGATAATCGGCAGGCCATAGCGGATGAAGTCCCGGCGCAGGACCGGGTCGCTCTTGAGAAAATCCGGGAATTTCAGCTTCAGTTTCTTGTCAAACCGGGCGATATAAATCATCATGACCGTGGTCTCGACGATACGGGAAATCAGCGTCGCAATTGCTGCGCCCGCAATGCCCATGGCCGGAAATCCCAGCTTGCCGAAGATCAGCAGGTAGTTGAGCGAGATGTTGAAAACCAGTGAGATCGCCGAAACGACCATGCCGATCCGGGCGACTTCCACGCTGCGCATCGAGGCGATCAGCGCCTGGGTCACGCAGAAAAAGATATAGGACAGGCAGACGATCCGCAGGTAGACGCCGCCGTCGGCGATGACCGAAGGGTCGTCGGTAAACAGCGATATGATCCGGCGTGGAATTACCAGGCAGACCGCCGTCAGCACCGCGCCAAAGGCGATGGAAAAATGCAGGCCGATCGAGATGATCCGCTTGATGCTGCCGGTGTCCTGTTTACCCCAGTACTGGGCTGCCAGGACCAAAATCGCGCCCTCAATGCCGCCGGAAAACATCTGTAAGAGCGTCTGAATCTGGCTGCCCATATAGACGCCGGAAACCGCCGAGTCTCCCAGGGAACTGACCATCAGATTGTCGGCGAAAGTGACCGCAAAGGTGATCAGGTTTTGCAGGGCGACCGGTATCGCCAGGGTGATCAGCGACCGGTAAAAGCTTCTGTCGCGGGTGATAAGTCTCATGGATAAACATCCCTTCTCAAAATAATACGCTACTATAAGGTTCTCCGCAAACTGGAAAAATATGCAGAAAACCCGACATGATT
>CAMAJC010000185.1 GCA_945835425.1 uncultured Clostridia bacterium | reverse complement strand
GCGTGGGAGAGCTCCGGGAACATCATCCTGTCGCGCTCGATCCGCCGGAGGTCGTCGCCCAGAATAAACAGCGTGCAATCCTCGCGCTTATGCTCCCGCGAAAGCAGCCCTTCCGGGTGCGCAGGCGTGAACCCCAGCACCATTTCCTCCGCATTTTCCCCCAGCGTCCGGGCAAGGCGGTGGAAATCGACCCGATCGCCGAACAGCTGATACACCCGCAGCGCTTTCCCCTCCATCCCGGCGACCGCATAAACCCCGGTTTCCGGCAGGTAATAAATCTGCTCGCCAAATTCCCCGTCCAGCCAGAACTGATACAGCCCGACGTTTTCATCCATATACAGTCCGTCTTCCTCGCTGACAGCGCCGCGCTCCAGCAGCGCATAAACCTCCGCGCGCGTAGCCTTGACAGCCTGGTAAGGCTGAGCGCCGAACTGCGCAGCAGGCAGGTAATATTCATATTCATGGGCCGGTGTGAACCCGAACTTCGGGTAATAATCCAGAACACTGTCGTTGCCGAACAGATAAATCCCGTCCACCTTTCCTGTATATTCTGAGAGGATTTCCTCCATAATGCGGCGGTTCAGCCCCAGTCCGCGGTAATCGGGGTCGGTCATGACCGTGCCCAGCTGGATATAGTTTTTCGGCTCGCCGCCAACAATGAAATGCATCAGATTGACCGAGACATTGGAAACGGCCTTTTCCCCGTCCATCAGCAGGTACGGAATGTACATTTTCCCCCAGTGCCCGGCCTCATACCAGCCGGTAAAATCGAACCCGAAGGTCTTCCGCGTCAGTTCGTTGAACGCAGCCCGCAGCGCCGCATCCTCCCGCACGTTCGTGCAGGCAATGCAATTTTTCATTCGCCTGCCCCCTTTCCCTCCTATTGTACAATAAAAATACAAACAACGCAAGGCAGTCACGGACCGCTTTTTCACGCTCGACAGCTTTTCGGATATTCATAAATTGGATGCAGGGCAAAAGATTGCTGCCGGTCATATAAACGGAAACACAGCGTCATTTCGGGAGCACGGGCGACCGCAAGGGTCGCACCCTACCGTTGCAAGAAACGTATCGGATATAAACGGTATGTGAAATCATATTTATGCCCATTGGAACTATCCGGCATCGTTCCGGATATGTAGGGGCGATCCCTCGCGGTCGCCTGCCGATTACCATCCGATGCCTCCAGTTGTCCGCCGATGCAATTCATTTTTCCTCTGCTGACCCACCCCGTCATAACCCACAAAACCCCGTGCCCGAATTTGTACAAAAAATCGTCCAAAATGGTTCTGAAAGTCTCCATCTGATTTTTGAAAAGAACTTGCAATAAATCGGTAAAGCGAGTATAATAAAGAAAAATGTGTCAAGACACCCTGGCAAATGGGATTTCCCGGGCTTTGCAGAAAGGAACGATATAAAATGGATTGGAGCAACTACCGCAACCTGACGATGCTGGTCGACTTTTACGAGCTGACCATGGGCAACGGCTACGTCAAGGAGGGCATCCAGGACCGCACCGCGATTTTTGATATGTTCTTCCGGAAGGTGCCGGACGGCGCCGGTTTCGCGATCTGCGCGGGTCTGGAGCAGCTGGTCGGCTACCTCAAAAACCTGCACTTCTCGGACGAGGATATCGAGTACCTCCGCAGCAAAAAGATGTTCAGCGAGGAGTTCCTCTCCTACCTGCGCGACTTCAAGTTTTCCTGCAACGTCTGGGCGATGAAGGAAGGCACCCCGATCTTCCCCGGCGAACCGGTTGTCATCGTCGAAGGCCCGGTTATGCAGGCCCAGCTGGTCGAAACGATGGTTCTGCTCTCGATCAACTTCCAGTCGCTGGTCACCACCAAGGCAAACCGCATCGTCCGCGCCGCACAGGGACGCCCGGTCATGGAGTTCGGTTCCCGCCGTGCACAGAGCTATGACGCGGCCGTCCTGGGCGCAAGAGCTGCATATATCGGCGGATGCTCCGGCACTGCCTGCGCGATCTCTGAGCGCGAGTACCAGATTCCCGCGCTCGGCACCATCGCCCACAGCTGGGTCCAGATGTTCCCCACCGAGTACGACGCTTTCAAGGCCTATGCCGAAACCTACCCCGATTCCTGTACGCTGCTGGTAGACACCTACAATGTCCTCAAATCCGGCATCCCGAACGCCATCAAGGTCTTCGATGAGGTCCTCGCACCCCTCGGATTCCGTCCGAAAGGCGTCCGCATCGACTCCGGCGACATCGCGTACCTCTCCAAGAAGGCAAGAAAGATGCTCGACGCGGCTGGTTATTCGGACTGCGGCATCGTCGCTTCCAACTCGCTGGACGAGTATCTGATCCGCGACCTGCTTTTACAGGGCGCACAGATCAGTTCCTTTGGCGTCGGCGAAAACCTGATTACCTCCAAGTCCGATCCGGTCTTCGGCGGCGTTTACAAGCTGGTTGCCGTCGAGAACGAAAAGGGCGAAATGGAGCCGCGCATCAAGCTTTCCGAGACGGCCGAAAAGATCACCACCCCCAATAAGAAGATGGTCTACCGTCTGTACAAGAAGGACAACCATGAGGCTGTCGCTGACTATATCGCGATGTTTGATGAAGAGGTGCCTTCGGAAGGCCCGATCACCCTGTTCGACCCCGTCAATACCTGGAAAACCAAGACCTTCGACGATGTGGACATCAAGCCGGTGCTGGTGCAGGTCTTCAAGGACGGCGAATGCATCTACGACCTGCCCGATATCGAGGAAATCAAGGCCTACTGCAAAGACCAGGTCGACCACCTCTGGGACGAGGTCAAGCGCTTCGAGAACCCGCACCGCTACTATGTCGACCTCTCTGAGCAGCTCTGGAAATCCAAAAACCAGCTGCTAAAGGAATATCAGGTCAAATAAACAGGCCAGGTCTGCTAAGGAATCTCTGATTTCATGGCTTTTCCCCGCCTGCGGCTTTATAAAGGCTGGAAGTCGAATAAAGCAGGGCTTCCCTAAAACATAAACAACAAAAGGGAGAAGCGTATTGTGCGCCTCTCCCTTTTCATATACTTTATTTTATGCAGCGTCGGGGTTTTCCAGCAGGGTCACGTCGACAGCGAGCATCTTGCCGCTTCTTTCGACAGTAACCTTGACGACGTCGCCGGGCGCCTTATCGGCCAGATATCCGGTCACATCGGTCAGCTGGTTGGCGATGGTATCGTCGATACTGATGATGCGGTCGCCGACAGACAGCCCTGCGTCCGCGGTCTGCTGCTCGGTGATCTCGACGATGTAGACGCCGCCGGAGGTGTAGCCGTACTGGGCAGCCTGCTGGGCGGTCAGGGTCGCGGCCTTGATGCCGAGCATCGCCTTATTGGTGTTCTGCTGCTGGGTGGCGCCGGTATCCTGGGGCTGCTGTTCGTCGGCAGGCGGCGTATAGCTGCCCTCGGTCATGAGGGCGTTTGCAATCTCCATGGCCTTGTTGATCGGGATGGCGAAGCCGAGACCCTCTGCGCTGGAGTCAGAGCTTTTGGCGTTGACAATGCCGATCAGTTCCCCGCTCGCGTTAAAGAGGCCGCCGCCGGAGTTGCCGGGGCTGACAGGCGCGCTGGTCTGGAAGACGTTGATAACCGTCTGCATGGTGCTGGCGCCGGTGTCGTAGCCGCCGCCGAAGAGCCAGCCGTAATAATTGCTGTTGCCGAAGCTGTTCTTTCCGCTGTCATCATCATCGTTATAAACCGTCAGCTGCATCGAGATATCACGGCTGACCGCGCTGATCAGGCCGTCGGTGATCGAACCGCTGAACCGGCCTTCGGGGTTGCCGACCGCATAGACCGTCTCGCCCTGGACGACTGCGCTGCTGTCGGCGATGGCCGCAGGAGCCAGGCCGGTGGCGTCGATCTTAATGACCGCGATATCGTTTTCGGGGTACTGGCCGACGAGCGAAGCGTCATAGACATTGCCGTCGGAAAGCTGTACCTTGATGGTGTCCGCGCCCTCGATAACGTGGTCGCAGGTGATGATGTAGCCGTCCTCCGAGATGATGACGCCGGAGCCTGCGCCGCTGGAGACCTGCTGGCCGCACCAGAAGTTGCTGGTGGTCATCCGCTCGGTCATGATTGCGACGACGGAAGGCTCGGTCTTGGCCGCGATTTCAACCGCCGTCATCGACGCAGCCGCCGCCGTGGAGCCGCCGCCCTCTGCCGGCGCCTGCACCCGCTCGACAACGACCCGGTCGACGTTCTGGTAAGCCATGCTCGCGCCCGCATAGCCGCCGCCGAATGCAATCGCGCAGATCAGCACGCCGAGGATGCATCTGGTCGCCCAGACAGGCATCTTCTTTTTGGGCTTTTGCTGCGGCTGGTCCACCGGCTCCTGCGGCATCGGCGCGTTCGTGTTCGTATCGTTTTGGAAACTGCCCTGGCTGTTTTCCTGGAAGTTATTCTGATAATTGTTATCCATAATGATTCTCCCTTTTTTTATGTAGATACCGGATATCCATCCGGCAGGCTTTCCTTTTGACAGTTATTATTATGCCAGCGGCAGTTTATGGTTATGTGATGGAAAATTAGATACTTCTTAAACAAAAATCGCAAAAAAGCGGCTAAAAATAGTATTATTTTCTCTTTATGTTCATATTTGCTGTCAATCCCTCTCCCGGAGTGCCAATTGTGAACACTGTGT
>CAMAJC010000184.1 GCA_945835425.1 uncultured Clostridia bacterium | reverse complement strand
CTCCGCGATGGTGACGCCGGTTTCGCCTTCGCCGTAGACGCCGAGCCGGTAAGAACTGACGCTCTTATGTTTTTTGAGGTGCTGCTGAATCGCCTCGCGGAGAGCGCCGGTGCCCTTGCCGTGGATGATGGTGATCTGGTGGATGCCGGAGAGGACGGAGGAGTCGATAAAGCGGTCGACCTCAATCAGCGCTTCCTCGATGTTCATGCCGCGCAGGTCGACCTCCGGGAAACCGCCTCTGCCGCTGACAGCTCTGCCGCCGCGGGCAACGCCTGCTGTGCGGACGCTGCCGACCGACTTGCCGCCGACCTTGACCTTATCCTTCTCGATGAGCCGCAGGTTGCTGATCGGCACGCGGGATTTGAGGATACCGGCCTGCACCAGCACCATGCCGTTTTTATCGACCGGTTTGATAACGGTGCCTTCCTTGTCGATGTCATAAATCTGGACAGTGTCGCCAGCCCTCAGGGCGCGGGGAAGGACATACCCCTCGTTGGTGCGCTCGTGGATGGGGTTGGCGGCGTCGTGCATTTTGCCCATCTTGCCGCGGACGGAGGAACGGGCGTTCAGCATCATCTTGCTGAACTCGTCGGAGTCCTTCATCTTCTTGATCTGGTTCAGTTCCTCGAGGATAGAATCGGCCTGCTGCTGCACATCGCGGACGATGGCCTGAGCCTGAAGCTTGGCGCGTTCTTCCTCCTTCTCGCGATCCTTTGCCAGCTGAGCCTGATAAGCGTCGATCTCGGCCTTTTTGCGGTCGATTTCCCGTTTTTCCTCAGCGATTTCCTTTTTCAGTTCCTCGTACTGCTGACGGGAAGCTTCCAGCGAATCGACGATTTCCTCAAACCGCTTATTATCGCTCTGCACGAGCGCCGATGCCTCCGCGATAATATCCTCATCCAGTCCGAGCCGTCTGGAAATTGCGAACGCGTTGGACTTGCCCGGCACGCCGATCAGCAGCCGGTAGGTGGGCATCAGGCTCTCGACGTCGAACTCGCAGCAGGCGTTTTCGACCTTTTCGGTTTCAATCGCGTACATTTTCAGTTCGGCGTAGTGGGAGGTGACGGCGACCTTCGCGCCGCGCATCCGCAGTTTTTCAAGGATGGCGATAGCGAGCGCCGCGCCCTCGACCGGGTCAGTGCCGGAGCCAAGCTCGTCGATGATGACCAGCGAGGTGTAAGTCGCGACCGAGAGGATGCTGACCAGATTGACCATATGGGCGGAGAAAGTGGACAGGCTCTGCTCGATGCTCTGCTCGTCGCCGATATCGACCAGCACGTCGTCAAACACCGAGATGCTCGACCCATCCGCAGCGGGAATAAGCAGGCCGCACATGGTCATCAGGGTTAAGAGCCCTGCCGTTTTCAGGGTGACGGTTTTACCGCCGGTATTCGGGCCGGTGATGACGAGGGTGGAGTAGTCGTCGCCGAGGTGGAAGTCGATGGGCACGACCTTTTTGGGATCGATGAGCGGATGGCGCGCCCGTTTGAGGACGATATGGCCGTCGTCGGTGATCTTCGGCGCCATGGCCTTCATCTTGTAAGCAAGGGTGGATTTGGCGAAGAGGACATTCAGGTCGATGATGTTCTGGAAGGTCCAGATGATGTTGTCGGCGTCCTCGCCGCACCGCGCCGACAGTTCGGCAAGAATCCGTTCGACCTCGTCGGCTTCTTTGGACTGGAGGACGCGGATCTCGTTGTTCGCGTCGACGACTGCCGCCGGTTCGACGAAGTAGGTCGAGCCGCTGCCGGAGGTATCGTGGACCATGCCGGGGATTTCGCTGCGGTACTCGGCCTTGACCGGCACGACGAACCGCCCGTCGCGCATGGTGATGATGGCGTCCTGGAGATATTTCTGGTAGGTGGAGGAGCGGATCATTTTGTCCATCTTCTCGCGGATTTTCAGCTCGGTCATCCGGATTTTGCGCCGGATCGCCGCCAGTTCGGGCGAGGCGTTATCGTCGAGAGTGTCTTCGCTGATGATCGCGGACGAGATTTCCCGTTCGAGGGCGTTATTTTGGTACAGCCTGGAGAACTGCTCGGAGACGGCGTTTTGCTCCTCAGCCCACTGGTTCTGCCACTGGGAGAGGATGCGGGCCTGCCGCAGGACGGCCGCAATGCCCAAGAGATCGCCGCAGGAGAGGGTGCCGCCCGACTGGGCAATTTTCAGCCGCCCGACCGGGTTTTTCAGGCCCATGAAGGTCGGAGTGCCGAAGCGGACGGTGAGTTGGTAGATGTCATTGGTGCGGTCGATCTCCCGCTGAACCTCGTCTTTTTCGGTCAGCGGCTGGATGGACAGCGCTTTCTCCCTGGCAGCCTCGCAGCAGGTCAGCTCCGCCAGCTGCGCGAGGATTTTGTCCAGTTCGAGGGTTTTGATGTATCTGGGTTCTATCATGTTGTTCACCTTTATATGCAATGAAGAATGAATAATGAAGAATGAAAAATGAATAATTATGGTATGCGCCGGTTCGGCGCATGGATATAACAGCTTGTGCGCCGCAGGGAAAATGCAGGGAAAATGGGATTTTGTTCCCGCACAGGTTTATTACGGATTACTTTGTTGATGCGCTGAAACGTTTTTTATCCCATGACGGAATGATAAAAATCGAGAGAGGAAAACTTTCCGCCGGTCTGGAAGATCGTGAACGCTTCTGCAGCGTCGGCGAACAGCTTCTCTGCGTCGGAAGAGAGCTTAAAGGAAAAGATTTTTCCCGGCTCCGACTGGATAACATGAAAGAAAGCCCGGCGGACAGCCTGCGGGAAGGGGACGCGGTAGGGTTCGCGCTCGGCGCTGCTGAGAAAATCCGGCAGACAATCTTTACAGGCCAGCACGCCTTCACCCGGCAGCAGCCAGAAATCGCCCTCGGTCTCGCCGCACCCGGCGCAGCCCTCGACGTCCGGCTGGAACCCGGACAGGCACATCAGCCGCAGCTCATAAACCGCTTTGAGAAAATCATTCGGCCGCGCACCTTTTTCCAGCAGGTAGAGGGTGTTCAGCAGCAGCCGCAGCGTTTCGGCGGCGGTCTCCTTTTGCGGGATTACAAACCGGGTCAGTTCGCAGAGGTACCCCGCGAGGGAGAGCTTGCCGAGGTCTTCCCGGAGCTTAAAAAAATTGTTTTCAAGGTCGGCCGAGTCGAGTATGTAGTGAGTCCTGCCCTCAAAGAGGGTAAGCTCACTGTATGCCAGCACTTCGCTGGCGGCAGACAGGCGGGATTTTTTTCGTCCCGGCGTCTTGGCGATGGCCGTAATCATGCCCTGGTCAGAAGTGAGCAGGGTCAGCATTTTGTCCTGGGAACCAAACGGCGTCTGCCCCAGTACGATTCCGTGGGTTTTGAGGTGCATGAGCGCCGCCTCCTTCGATGGATTTGTAGCTGAGATAATCGTTCACGCTCCCGGTGTGGCAGAAGCGGTCCCACGAGCGGATCACCGGCGCGGAGTCGGGCAATGCGGGCGGAACCGGCAGCTCATAAGGCGTACCGGCAGGGGAACGGGTGTCTGACGGGGCTTTTTTTGTTTCCATAGGCTACCTCCTGACAGCGGCTCACTGGCTGTCACCGTTATCATGCGCCGAGCGGGAGGTTTTTATGCGATGTTAAGTTTTGTCAAATCTCGTCGTCGTAGGTCAGGCCGACCGACTTGATCGCCTTTTCGTCATTGCGCCAGTCGTTTCTGACCTTGACCCAGCACTTGAGGTTCACCTTCGTGTCAAGGAATTTTTCCAGTTCCATCCGCGCGTCGGTGGCGATTTTTTTCAGCATCTGGCCGCCTTTGCCGATGACCATGCCTTTGTGGCTGTCGCGCTCGCAGTAGATGGTCGCTTCGATGTCAAGGATATCGGGGTTAGCGTCCCGTTCGCGCATCTTTTCGATGACAACAGCGGTGCCGTGGGGCACTTCGTCGCGCATGTTGCGCAGGATTTTCTCGCGGATGATCTCGGCGGCAATCGTGCGCTCGGGCTGGTCGGTCAGGGTGTCCTCGGGGAAGTAAAACGGGCCTTCGGGGCAGTTTCTCTTCAGTTCATCGAGGACGATATCCACACCGTTACGGTTTGTTACGCTCACCGGCACAACGGCGGCAAATTCATAGAGGGACTGCAGTGCGCCGATCCGCTCCAGAATCTGCTCCGGGGTCACGAGGTCGATTTTGTTTATGACGAGGATGACCGGGAGATGGCGGGCCTTGAAGGTCTCGATCAGGGTCAGTTCCTGTTCATTCAGTTCGCCCATCGGCTCGACAAGGAACAGAATCAGGTCGACTTCGCCGATGCTGGTCGTGACGACGTTGTTCATGTGGCCGGAGAGCTTGGTTTTGGGCTTGTGGAAGCCGGGGGTGTCGAGGAAGCAGAGCTGGGTGTCACCGTCGGTCAGCACGCCGAGGATACGGGTGCGGGTAGTCTGGGGTTTGGAGGAGACGATAGCGATTTTTTCGCCTAAAAGGGCGTTCATCAGGGAGGATTTGCCGACATTGGGCTTGCCGACGATCGCGGCGAACCCGGATTTGGTCGTATGGTTCATAGGAGTTTTCCTTTCTATTTTATAGCACATTTTGCCGGTGGTAATGATAACGTTTTGGGGTCCAGCCCTTTTGTGAAAAGGGCTGGCGGATTCCAAAGGCAGAGCCTTTGGTCGCCCATCGCAATGGGCGA
>CAMAJC010000183.1 GCA_945835425.1 uncultured Clostridia bacterium | reverse complement strand
CCATCTGCGGCGGCGAGATCGGCCTGCTCGGCAACCGCAAGCTGGAAGACGGCAATATGTGCAAAAACTGCGCCGCAAAACTCTCGCCCTGGTTCTCTGACCGCCGCAGCAGCACGGTCGAGGAGATCAAGGAACAGCTGTCCTACCGCGAGGCCAACAAAGCGGAGGTCGCGGCCTTCAACACCACCCGCACCTTCGGCACCGGCACCAAGGTCCTGCTGGACGAGGACGCCCAGAAGTTCATGGTCACTTCGGCGAGAAACCTGGCCGACGCAAACCCCGACGTACTGAAATACTCCCAGGTCACCGGCTGCGATCTGGACATCAAGGAGACCAAACGGGAAGATTCCCGTCAGGACAAGGAAGGCAAACGGGTCAGCTACAATCCGCCCCGGTACTTCTACAGCTATGATTTTTATATGATCATCCGGGTCAACCACCCCTACTTTGACACCATCAGCTTCAAGCTCAACGGCACCGACGTCGAACTCAATCCCGGCAGCTCGGTTCCGGAGGTCCGCAAGCCCAATGCCCGCCTCAACCAGGACTACAAGGAATATGAGGCCATGGGCCGCGAGATTAAAACTGCCCTGACCCGCGCCCGTCAGCAGGTACGCCAGCAGGCTGCCGCCGCCGCTGCTCCCAAGCAGGCGGTCACCTGTCCCTGGTGCGGCGCAACGACGACGCCGGACGCCAGCGGCTGCTGCGAATACTGCGGCGGCTCGGTCAATGGGTAAAAGGCAAAACTTTCCTGACCTTGAAAGGAGGCACCTGCAATGAAAAGACTGTTCCCTTCTCTTTTGGCGCTGCTGATGATCGCAAGCCTGTGCGCCTGCGGAAAAGAGGAGCCTTCCATCCGGGATTCGCTGAATAAGGCCAGCAGCACCGGCACATCCTCGCAATCCTCTCCCGAAAGCAAACCGGCATCCCCGACTACGTCCTCTGAACCCACTTCCAAGGTGGAATCGGAGCCGGAAGCAGGAAAGGTCGAGCTTTCCACCAGCATGTTTACCCTCTCCTATCCGGAAGAGGACGGCTGGGTCTATAACGAAGAGGATCTGGAGGGCAGCAGATGGTATACCCTCCGCATGAAACAGACCGACGCGGACGGCAATACCATCGGCTATGTCATGATCGATACCACGGAGGAGGAATGCGGCGGCTACCGCACCGCGCTGCACAACACCGGCTTTGACGCCTATGACCTGGTGGTAAACGGCGCCTATGAAAGATACACCATCGGCGGAAAGGAATTTGTCTGCAAGGAAGACTCTTTCGGCAACCGGTGGTACTACGGCCGCGACGAAGCATCCGGCGTCACCCTCAAACTCTCCGTTTCCGACCTCTCCGGGGACGAAAAGGTCGACCGTCTGCTGGATGGGCTGACCTTTACCCTGCAGGACTGCGGGAATGTCGATCCGCCGTGGCCCTGGAACGGCACGCCTTATCAGGGAGAAGACCTGAGCGCCACCGTCGGCAGCGTGACCATTCAGTCTCAGTGGCTCCCGATCGATAAGCCGCTTACCACCTTTGATACCTTTGACCATGATATCGAGGTCGTCGGCGACAAGGCGTACATCGTTTCCGGCGACCTTATGCGGGAATATGCATATGACGGCAGCTCGCTGACCCTTCTGCAGGAGATCCCGCTGGAAGGGGACTACAAAGGTATCGACGCGAAATCTGACGGAACGCTGCTGCTGAACAGCTTCGGCTATCCCCTCCTCGAATGGAAGGACGGCGAAACGCTGAATTCCTACAGCGGTCTTGATTATTTTGCCGCTGCTCCCGACGGCAGCTGGGGCATCAGCTATTTCGTCTCGTCCGAGTGCAGCAAAGTGACCCTGTCAAACGGCGAAAAGACGACCGAACCGATCTCTTTCCCGGAAGTCGAGTCGATGAGTTATCTGCGGGTCGACGATAAATATATCTACGCCTGCGGCAACTCGGCGGAAACCGACCAGCACACGGCCTATGTTTATGATCATAGCGGCAAGCTGCAAAAGACCCTGGAAGGCGACGACATGCTCGGCAGCCTGACCTATATCACCGAAACGAAGAACGGCTTCCTCGGCATGGACGGCAATATGCGCGAGATCGTGCTCTGGGACAAGGACGGAAATTTCCTCGGCGATGTCGATGACCGGGATATCTTCGGGACCAACTACCCCTGGTTCTGCGCATCCGACATCCAGCCGGACGGCAGCATTATCGTCATCATGACCGAGGACCGACAGGATGATTCCAGTATGGAACTGATCGCTTACCGTCTTACCGGGTTCTGAAAACGCATCCCAAATACATAAAAGGAGGCCCGTCATGGCTAGTCCGATAACCAATTACCAATGCCCGGCCTGTACCGGTCCGCTCCATTTTTCCGAAAGTACCGGGCGGCTGGAATGCGACTACTGCGGCAGCAGCTTTACCGTCGAAGAGGTGGAAGCACTGTTTGCCGAAAAAAATGAAAAAGCACGGATTTCTGCGGAGGCTGAACAAGCGGAAACCAGCAGTCGCGATGAATCTTGGGACATGGGCATGGAAGAAAACGGCTGGGGAGCGGATGCCGAGGGGATGAAAGCGTACACCTGTCCTTCCTGCGGCGCCGAGCTGATCTGCGACGAAACCACGGCGGCGACCTCCTGCCCTTACTGCGGCAACCCCACCATCCTGCCGGGACAGTTTGCCGGCGGGAAAAAGCCCGACCTGATCATCCCCTTCAAGCTGGACAAAGCGGCGGCCATCGCGGCGCTGAAAAAGCATTACCGGAAAAAGCCCCTTCTCCCCCGGGCTTTCGCCGCCGCCAATCATATCCAGGAGATTCAGGGCATTTATGTGCCCTTCTGGCTGTTCGACGCGACCGTCGATGCAAACGTCCACTTTAAGGCTACCATTTCCCATGAGCACACCACGGCCAAAGAAATCATCACCGAAACCGACCACTTCAATGTCTTCCGGGAAGGCAGCGTTTCCATGAGCCGGGTGCCGGTTGACGGCTCCTCCAAGATGCCGGACGCCCATATGGACGCGATCGAGCCGTTTGATTACAGCGGCCTTGTTCCCTTCTCACTGGGGTACCTGCCGGGCTTTTTGGCGGACAAATACGACGTCACCATGGAAGAGTGCGCCAAGCGCGCCGACCTCCGCTGCCAGAATACGGCGGTCGAGGAAATGCGGAAGACTGTCGTCGGCTATCAGACCTGCACCGTCTGCCAGAAAAGCTTTAAAATGCACCGGGGCGAGGTAAAATACGCCCTGCTGCCCGTATGGATGCTGCACACCAAATGGAACGGCAAGGATTTCCTCTTTGCGATGAACGGCCAGACCGGCAAACTGATCGGCGATCTACCGATCAGCTGGGGAAAGTTCTGCGGATTGGTCGGCGGTATCTTCCTGGCGGCATTCATCCTGCTGTGCATGTTCGGATTTTAAGGAGGGATCGGGATGAAAAAAAGAATTGCGGCATTCTGGCTGCTTCTGTGCATACTCGTTTTCTCCCTGACGGTACCGGCTATCGCTGCGTCGGATGATTCCGAAGCGGAACTTGACTATGTCACCGATATAGCCGGTATCCTGACCGATGAAGAGCTGGATACGCTGGAGAGTGAAGCGGCATCCATCAGCGCCGCATACGCCTGCAGCACCTACATCCTCGTCCTGGACAATTACCGGCTTTATACCGACAGCGACAGCACCTTCAACTTCTGCATGGAAACCTATGAAAAATACAATCTGGGCTGGGGTGCGGATAAGGACGGTATCCTTCTGATGCTCAGTAAGGCCAACCGGGATTATTATCTGATCATTCACGGCGACGGCGCCGGTTACGCCTTCACAGAGGGCGGCCGGGACCAGATGCAGGACCGGTTTTTGACCTATTTCGGCCGGGATGATTACTACGGCGGTTTCCGGAAGTATCTGTCCGAATGCAGAAGCTGCCTGCAGGCCGCCGCAGAGGGCAAGCCGATCGACCCGTTTACCAAGAAGGACATGGAAAAGCTGGTTTTCTTCTGTCTCGCTCCCAGCCTGCTCCTCGCCGCGGTGGTGGGGTATCTGCTCTACAGGCCGATGCGCACCGCGGTCAAACAGAGCTCTGCCGGTTCCTACATTGTCCCCGGCAGCACCGAGCTGCGCCAGCGCGCCGACCAGTTCAGCCACCGAACCGTTCGGCGGCGGCCGCGTCAATCCGACTCCGAAGGAAGCTCGGGACGGAGTTACGACAGCTCCGGCAGCTATTCCGGCAGCGGCGGAAAATTCTGACCGGATTTCTTTCATCGCTTTTCCTGTAATGGTATTGTATTACTATTGCAACCCTCAAATACAACAAAAGGAGGCCTTTTTATGGCATTTTGCAACAACTGCGGCGCAAAGCTGCCGGACGGTGTGAAATTCTGCACCGAATGCGGCGCGCCTCAGACCGCTCCTGCTCCTCAGACCACCCCTCCTGTTCAGGACAGCTATTCTCCCCCTGTACAGCAGAGTTACGCTCCTCCTGCAGAAGATTCTTATGCTCCGCCTGCTCAGCAGAGCTATGCACCCCCTGCAGATGACCATTATGCTCCGCCCTCTCAGCAGAGCTACGCACCCCCTGCAGAGGATTCCTATTCTCCTCCTTCCCAGCAGAGCTATGCTCCTCCTGCAGAGGATTCCTATTCTCCTCCTTCCCAGCAGAGCTATGCTCCTCCTGCAG
>CAMAJC010000182.1 GCA_945835425.1 uncultured Clostridia bacterium | reverse complement strand
ACTGCGTCCAATCTCCGCGCAGAAAGGGGATTTCGCCCATTGCGATGGGCGACCAAAGGCTCTGCCTTTGGAATCCGCCAGCCCTTTGGAAAAAGGGCTGGACCCCAAACCTTTTGTCATTAAGACGGGCAGTTGGTGCGAATCATCGAGCGTGAGCAAAAGTCCGAAGACTGTGAGCCTGACGAACAGTCTCGCCCGGCTTTCTTGCGTGTTACTCAAGCCGCGGCGAATAAAACGCGGTCCGTGACCGCTTAATCCGGCGCGATCTCGTCGGCGACTTTGAGGTAATTATAAACCGTATACCGCGAAACGCCGAGCTTCTCCGAAATGAACGGAACCGCCCTCTGATAATCAAAGGCGTGCTGGTGCTTCAGCAGCACGATCAGCGAAATACGGTCGTTCTTCTTCATCTCCTCCGGTGGAATCCCGATCTCCTGCACGCAGGCGTCGAAAATCTCCTCCAGCCGCACCTGCTTCGCCGAATCAATCGCCGAGTCAAGGTAGTTGTCGATGCTCAGCTGCTCGTGCAGGTACTCGGCAAAGGTGCTGCTCAGGGTAATGTCCAGGTTGATGCCCAGCCCCAGGCAGTACCCGTCCCCGCGGACAATCATCGTCGAGCTTTTGATCTTCTGGTTTCCCCGCAGGACCATCATATTGATCAAATCCCGCTGCATCAGCTTTTCGTCAATGGATTTGCTGGTGCTGCCGAAAATGTCCTCGGTGGAGCCGACGCTCCGTCCGGTCACATGGCCGTTGTAAATCGCGAGAATCGGGTGGTCGGTCAGGGCCAGGTCCTGAATCAGCGTCTCACAGGTCGGGCCGAATGTCTTGGCGATCCCCTCCGCCAGGTTGGTCAGCAGCTGCAGCATTGCATTTCTGTCCATATATTCTTATTCGCTCCTATATCTGAATATTCCCAATATTATTATATCGTCTGACCGCCGCAAATTCAACTGTTTCGGCTTATTTTCTCATTTTTTCTGTTTTTCGCAGGGCAAATACAGAAAAATAATATTGACAATTTGTTATATTTACACAGTCATTTTAATTGACAGAGTGTTGAAATTTTGTTATACTGAAGACAATAACAAAAGGGGATGATGAGATGCTTCTGAATCATGTTCAGCTGATAGGCGAGCTGTCCGGCGGCGTGGAAACGCAGGACGGCGCCGTGCGGATACAGGATGGGAAGATTGCGGCGGTGTACGGCGCGCCGGTATGCCCGGAAGGAGAGGAAACGTTTGACTGCGCCGGACGGACGCTGACCCCGGGGCTGATTGACCTGCACACCCATTTCACCGGGCTGATGGGCTATTCCGGTTCGGATGTTCATTCGCCGATGAAGGTGCTGACTGCGGCGGCACAGGCTGCACCCCGCTATCTCGACTATGGCTTCACGACTATCCGTGACTGCGGCAGCGTTTTGCGTGCGGCGAACTTCGTCCGGGATTTGGCGGAAGCGGGAACGGTCACCGCGCCTCATATCCTGTCCAGCGGGCTGATTCTCTCGCCGACCGAGATCGAACGGGCAGACGCGATTTATGAGATGTACAGCTTCGGGGACGGCGCGGACGCTTTCCGGAAGATGGCGCGGAGTGAGCTGGCCGAGCACGGGGATTTTGTCAAGCTGATGGCTTCCGGCGCGGCCTTCCATCCGCAGGGCGTGCCGCAGCACCCGATCATCGCGGAGGACGAGCTGCGGGAAGCGGTCGAAACGGCGTCCAGGAAAGGAACATACGTCGCAGCTCATGCCCACGCGGACGCGGCGATCCGGGCCTGCATCCGGGCAGGCGTGCGGACGGTGGAGCACGCCACCTATATTTCGCCGGCGACGTTGGACGAGCTGGAAAGGACGCCGGACTGTTATCTGGTGCCGACCCTTTCGGCAATGTTCGTCAGCGGCAGCGACGAGACCGGCTTCTGGCACAAGAGACTCGGCGCGATGCTGGACGCCTGCTGTCAGGGGCTGCGGGATGCTTATGCCAGAGGGCTGAAAATCGGCTTCGGCACCGATTCGATGGCCGGGATGCGGCAGTATGAGGAAGGAATTGAATTTCGGTACCGGAAGGAAAACTGCGGGATGAAGGACCTCGATATCCTGCTGCAGGCGACGGCCGTCAGCGCGGAAATCGCAGGCCTGCCGGACCGCGGCGTTATCCGCGCGGGAATGCGGGCAGATCTGGTCCTGTGGGAGCAGGATCCGTCTATGGACATTATGGCGGCAGCGAAAAGGCCGTCGGCTGTCTGGCTGGACGGACGGCTGGTACGGCATGAACATACATAAAATATACAATAAAAATACAGAAAGGGAAGTCAGCTATGAAGATCATTGAAGCGCAAGAGGCAAGGGAAAGACTGGACATGGCCACCTGTATCGGCCTGATGCGGGAGGCGTTTACGGCGCTGGAAAACGGCACGGCGATGCAGCCGCTGCGCAGCGTCAACACGATTCCCCACGGCAACTCCTTCGGGTTTATGCCGGCCTACCTTGGGGACAACGACTATTTCGGCGCAAAGGTCATCACCGCCTTCCACGGCAATATCGGCACCGAGTACCCGTCCCATATGGGTTATGTCATGATGTTTGAGTCGGTGCACGGCAGCTTTGTCGGCATGGCGGACTGCGCGGTCATCACAGAAGTGCGCACCGGCGCGGTTTCCGGCGTCGCGACCGACCTGCTGGCCCGGAAGGACGCAAAAAAGCTCGCGATTATCGGCGCAGGTGCACAGGCACGGAGCCATATGGCCGCGATGATGATTGTAAGGCCCTCCATTGAAATGGTCAGCGTCTACGATATCCGTCCGGAGGCCGCTGAGAAGTTCGCGGCTGAGATGGAGGGAAAGTACGGCGTTCCCGTTAAGGTATGCGCGGGTGTGCAGGAGGCCGTCGCGGACGCGGACATCATCTGCACCGTCACCCCCAGCAAGGAAGCTTATCTCCAGAAGGAATGGGTCAAAAAGGGCGCGCATATCAATGCAGTGGGCACCTTTACCCCCACGACCCGGGAAGTGACCTCCGACCTTGTGGCGGCGTCGAAGCTGTACGCCGACCAGATCGCTGCCATGAAGAAGGAAGCGGGCGAATACCTGATTCCGCTGGCGGAAGGGAAGATCACCGAGGACCATATCGTCGGCAGCATCGGCCAGGTCCTGCTGGGGACTGCGCCCGGACGGCAGTCAGATGAGGAGATCACCCTGTTTGACGCGCTGGGGCTGGCGGTCGAGGACGTTATCTGCGGACGGTACCTGGTCTGCGGGAAATAAGCAGCATTGACTTTTGCAAGATAATATGGTAATATGAGAAAAGAAAGGAGGGCTTTTGATGCTCTTGACAGATATGGATAAAGCCCTCCCAAAGGGCAAAAATGAAAGATTTGGCGGCTGTGATTGCACGGCCGCTTTTCTTTTGCACACTAAAGGATAAAACGATAAAAGTGGCAAGGGGGATGCTTTATGAAATTTGTTGTATATGAAGTCCGGGAGGACGAGGAAAAGACGCTGCGGCGGCTGGAGCAGGAACACGGGCTGGAGCTGGTGCTGACGGCGGAAATGCTCAGCCCGGAAACGGCGGCGCTGGCGGAAGGTGCGCAGGGCGTTTCGACGCTGGGACATTCGGTCATTAACCGGGAAGTGCTGGAAAAGCTTGCGGAAATGGGGATATATGCCTATTCAGCCCGGTGCATCGGCGTCAACCACATCGACTTAAACGCGGCCAGGGAGCTTGGAATAAAGGTCGCTAACGCCAGCTATTCGCCCTGCGGCGTCGCCGATTACACCGTCATGCTGATGCTGATGCTGCTGCGCAAATATAAACCGGCCCTCTGGCGGCAGCAGGTCAACGACTATTCCCTCGGCGGCCTGATGGGACGGCAGCTGCGCGGGATGACGGTCGGAGTTATCGGCACCGGACGGATTGGACTGACGGTTATGCAGGATTTATCAGGATTTGGCTGCAAACTGCTCTGCAGCGACGTCCATGAAAACCCGGAGGCCGCGAAACTGGGGCAGTATGTCGGCCTCGACACCCTTTACCGCCAGAGCGATATCATCACGCTGCACACCCCGCTTTTGGACTCCACCTGGCATATGATCAACGAGTGGACAATCGCCAAGATGAAGCCGGATGTGCTGCTGATAAACTGCGCCAGAGGGGAACTGATGGATATCGCGGCAGTCACCCGGGCGGTCGAGGACCAGAAGATCGGTGGCGTCGCCATGGACGTTTTCGAGAACGAAAACGAGATCTACCACCACGACCGCCGCACCGATATTCTCAAAAACCGCGAGATGGCTTACCTCCGCCAGTTCCCCAACGTCATCATGACCCAGCACATGGCCTTTTATACGGCTGAGGCGGTGGACAGCATGGTCAAATGCGGGATCGAGAGCCTCATTGCGTTTCATAACGGAGAAAACTACCCGACCTGCGTGACGGGATAATAAGGAAAAGTATAGGATATAAGGAAAGCCGCCGTTTCTGTGGACGCAGGACGGCGGTTTCGGTAATTTTACTATAGGAAAATATGCTGATGGCTACCAAATGCTTTTTTCGAGGATAGATTCGATTTTTGTTTTTTCTCTTGTTACTTTTAGCTTTTTATCTATTTTCTCTTCTTCTGCTTCTATTCCATTTACTTCATTCTCTATATTATTTGCTTTTTTATATAAATTTCTTCTTTCATCTGCTAAAT
>CAMAJC010000181.1 GCA_945835425.1 uncultured Clostridia bacterium | reverse complement strand
ATGCTGCCCTTCTGCGGCTACAACATGGGCGACTACTGGCAGCACTGGCTGGACATGGGCGAGAAACTGGGCGACAAGGCTCCCAAGATCTTCCACGTCAACTGGTTCAGAACCGACGCGGAAGGCCACTTTATCTGGCCCGGCTTCGGCGACAACATGCGCGTCCTGATGTGGATCCTCGCTCGCTGCGAAGGCTCTGTTGACGCAGTCAAGACCCCCATCGGCTACGAGCCCAAACCCGAAGACATCAACATCGAAGGCCTGGATGGTATCACCATCGACACCATCAAAGACCTGCTCAGCGTTGACGTTGAGTCCTGGGAAGAAGACGTTTACCGTCCTGTTACCGGTATCGAAGCGTTCTACGCGAAGTTCGGCGACAAGCTGCCTGCTGAGATGAAGAAACAGCTCTTCAACCTGAAGGTCAGACTGGCTAACGCTGAATAATTTCCCTTTCTGGTTTATAAAGGCGGCATCCTTTACGGGTGCCGCCTTTTTCCATGCCGGTTTCAGGGCGGTAAATTCCCTGAAAAAAATGCCGGTTGCCCCTTATCAAGCGGCTCATTTTGTGCTATAATAGTGTATATGGCTGCACCTGATCACATGAATACGACTTCTCCCTTCCCGGCAGCCGGGACTGCTCAGAAAGGAACAGATATGAAAAAAAGACGTACATTTCTTTATAGGCTCGCCGCTTTGATGCTCTCGCTGACCCTCTGCTGCACCATGCTCATGGGATCGGTCTACGCGGAAAACGAGAGCAGCACCGAAACCTCCTCTGCTGAAAGTTCCGATACTTCCGAGCCTGCTGCAACTACCTCCGCCGAAACCGACCTGACGACCGGCTTTACGGTCAATTCCACGGCGGTCTATCTGGTAAATATGGACACCGGCATCGTCATCTACCAGAAAAACGCCGATATGCCCCTCTACCCCGCTTCCCTGGTCAAAATTATGACCTGTCTCCTCGCGATTGAGAACTGCGAGGACCTCAACACGACAGTCACCTCCTCATATACGGTTTTCGACCGGCTCTGGGGAATGGACGCTTCCAACGCGGGGCTGTATCCCGGCGAGCAGCTGCGGATGATCGACCTGCTGTATGCCCTGATGCTCCGTTCCGGCTGCGATGCTGCCGGCGTTATCGCGGAAGCAGTCGCAGGCAGCGAGGAAGCTTTCGTTGAAATGATGAACAAAAAGGCCGCGGAAATCGGCTGCACCAACACCCGTTTTGCCAACTCCACCGGTCTGCACGACGATAACCAGTACACGACTGCCCTGGATATGTACCGGATCACCACCTACGCGATGCAGTACGACATCTTCACCGAAATCGCCACCTCTTATTCCTATACGATGCCCGCGACCAACAAAAACGTCGAACGGGTCATCAGCCATACCTGCTCGATCATGAATCCGTCCAGCAGCTACTACAACCAGTATGTCCACGGCATCAAGACCGGCACCACCGACCAGAGCGGACGGAATTTGGTCTCCTATGCCTCCAAGGACGCGTACAACTACATGCTGATCACCATGGGCGCGCCGATCTATTACGAAAGCGGCGACACCATCGAATCCAACCTGAGCTTTATCGACGCGCTGAATTTTTATGACTGGGCTTTTAACGACTGGGCCGTCCAGACAATCGTCAAGACCACCGACGTCAAAGGGCAGGTCAAGGTCAGCCTCTGCTCCACCAAGGATTTCGTAAACGCGGTTCCGGAGGAGGACATTTCCCGGCTGATGCTCAAGTCGATCGACTCCTCTTCCCTGCAGATGATCCCGCAGCTGGTCGATTCCATCGACGCACCGGTCAAAAAGGGACAGGTGCTCGGCACGCTGACCGTGCGGATGGCTGATGAGACGATCGCGACGGTCAACCTGGTGGCGGCGGAAAGCCTGGAAAAGAGCGCATGGCTCTCCTTCTGCCGGAACGTCATCAATTTCCTCACCTCACCCGGTTTCTGGCTGACGATTCTGGCGCTGCTGGTGGGCTTTGTCGCCTGGATTTTCATCATGCGGCAGATCAATATCAGCCGCCGCCGCAAACGCAGAGCCATGAAAGGCCGGACAAGTTCCGCTCCCTCCCGCAGCCGCACCGTTCCCCGCAGCGGCAATACCGTCCGCAAGGCGCCCAACTACCGCGGCCCATCTTCGGCTTCCGGCAAATCCACGGCCCGCAAGACCACCGGCTCCCGTTCTTCCTCCAGCCGGACTGCAAATAATAATCAAAAACGCCCGCGCAGATAATGCGGACAGAAAAAGGACGCCCAAAACGGACGTCCTTTTTATTGTGCAGGTATTTATCTGTCAGGCAATCGGTTATTTCTTAACAAAGGACATGCAGTCGGTGCAGGCTTCCTGGGTGGGGTTGCACTCGTGGGTGCCGACGGTGATGCTGGACAGGCTGCAGTAATCCTCACTCATGCAGTGGTTGCGGCAGCTTTCAACAGTACATTTAATAGAGCGATTCGGAGTATCCATTTCAAATCGGTCCTTTCGTATTTTTTGCCGCCCGTATCGGCGACAAGTTCAGTATGTGCGGCAAAAAACAAATTATGCGGCGGTATATTTCGCTTTTTCTTTCCGATACTATTCTTATCCCCAAAGGAAAGGATGGAAAGAAATGAGCCAAATTCCATTTAATCAGTCCGAAACCGCACGCAATCTGATGCGTGCCTTCGCCGGTGAGAGCCAGGCAAGAAACCGGTATACCATCGCTGCGCAGGCGGCTGTTGAAAACAACCAGCATCTGCTCTGCGACGTCTTCCAGTACACCGCCAATCAGGAAAAGGAACACGCTGTCCTCTTATGGAACATGATGAAGGAGCTCAGCGGGCAGAATATCGAAATCACAGGCGGTTATCCGGTTGAGACGTCCACCGACCTGCTGACGCTGCTGCATTCCGCTGTTCACAATGAGACAGAAGAGGCCAAAATCGTCTACCCGGATTTTGCCAAAGTCGCCCGGCAGGAGGGCTTTACCCGGCAGGCTGACCTTTTCACCCGGCTGGCGGCCATTGAACAGACCCATGCCGACCGGTTCCAGCGGTTCGCCGACCTGATGAGCCAGCAAAAGCTGTTTTCCGGTGGCGTGCAGGGGTGGCTGTGCCTTAACTGCGGCTATATTCACGAGGGCGAGTCTGCGCCGCAGGTCTGCCCGGTATGCAGCCATGACCAGGGATATTTTATCCGCTCCGACCTCTCGCCTTTCCGCGGATAAACAGCACTTGCCTTTCGGCCGCCGACGCGCTATAATGGAGAAAAAGACAAGGGGCTGAAAATATGACAAAAGTTCTCATTTTAGGCGGCAACGGCACCATCGGCGGCGCGATCACAAGGCAGCTGCTGCAAAAAAGCGATATCGAACTGACGATGCTGCTGCGGGAAGGGCGCACGACTCCCTACCCTGTCCGCATCTGTTACGGCGACGGAAACGACGAGGCGATGCTCACCCGGCTGCAGCAGGAGCAGAAATTTGATATCGTAATCAACCTGCTGATCTTTACGCCGGAACAGGCGGAGATGAACCTGCGGATTTTCCCGGACGTCAAACAGTTTATCTTTATCAGCACGGTCTGCGTCAATGACCGTCGGGACACCGTCGTTTTTGACGAGGAAAGCCCGCTCGGCAATGTGGAAAGCCTGTACGGGCAGAACAAGCAGGCCGCGGAAGAAACCTTCCTCCGCGCGGCAAAGGATGGGTTCCCTGTCACCATCGTCAGGCCTACCCAGACCTATGGCGGCGAAAAGCTGCCGCTGTCGGTCAAAGGGAAAAGCTACTGGGGTATCTGTCAGCGCATGCTGGACGGAAAACCGGTCATTGTTCACGGAGACGGGACTTCCACCTGGGTCAGCACCTACTGCGACGATTTTGCGCGGGGATTTATAGCGCTGGTAGGCAATGAAAAAGCGCTGGGCGAAATCTTCCAGATAACATCGGACGAGGTGCTGACCTGGAACCAAATGTACAAAATCATCGGGCAGGAGCTGGGCGTGACGCCGGAAATCGTCCACATCCCCACCGACGTACTGGCACGCATCGGCATGGACGGCGGCATCCGCGGCGACAAGGAAGCAAGCGTGGTCTTTGATAACCATAAATTGAAGGCGCTGGCACCTGATTTTAAGCCCGAGGTTTCCTTCCGGGAGGGTGTGCGGCTGTATCTGCAGGGCGTGAAAGAACATCCCGAGCGGAAAAAGGCCGACCCGGAATTTGACGCAAAGTGCGACGCAGTCTGTGCGGCCTGGAAAGCAATGGCCGATGGGTTTATGCAGAAGTAAAAATGAGGCTCCATCCTTACCGGGTGGAGCCTTTGTTTGTTCAGACCGTGTTACGGCGCTTTCTTATACAGAACGCAGGCTGCGAGCACGCACAAGATAATCCCAATGCCAAACGGGATGGCATACAGGAAAGCGGTGCCGGCTGGCGCACTGTAACCGGCATGTTCGATGCCGCAAAGCATATCGCGATACCCAAATGCCACGACAGCGCACATGATGTCGGACAGCAGAACGGCTAGTGCAATAAACAGAAAACTCAACTTTTTCATAAGCTTTTCCCTCATTTTCTCCGCAATATCAGCACGAAACCCGCAATCATCAAAAGGATGCACAGGATAAGCAATATACCGGAGCCGCGCAGCGTAATCGTTGAAGCCGCATTCAGCTGCTCAGCCGCACTGGGGCGTATGAGCATCA
>CAMAJC010000180.1 GCA_945835425.1 uncultured Clostridia bacterium | reverse complement strand
GCCAGGGCGTTGTGTCCGTCGATGCCGGTGACGATGGGCGTCCGGTTTTCGGTGATGGCCGCGATAAATTCGTCGATTACGCCGCTTTTGAGCTGCTGCTGGTTGGTGCTGATCGCGCCGACGTGGTATTTGACCGTCGTGCCGTCCCGCAGTTCCAGGACGATATCGTCGGCATAGTCGCCAAAGATTTTCATGACGCCCTGATCGCCATACACGACAGTGCTGTTGTCCTCCTGGCCGTAGTTGGTCCAGGAAAAGTGCATGATGCCCGGCATGCCGCTGGCCATTTTGAACAGGCAGACGGCGTTGTCCTCCAGCTCGATGGGCGTGCCGTCTTCATATTTTTTGTCCAGGGTCGAAACCGTCGTAAAGACGCTGGTGATTTCCGAGCCGGTCAGGAACCGGATCAGGTCGATCTTGTGGGCGCCGAGGTCACCCATGACGCCGAAATGGGCCTGATCCTTGCGGAAAAACCAGGTATTCGCCGAGTTTTCGATGCTCCAGCCCTCAGGCCCGGCATGCTTAAAGTTGCACTGGAAAAACAAAAGTCTTCCGATGGCGCCGTTTGCCAGCAGCTCCTTCGCCTTTAAATGCGCCCGGATCAGCCGCTGGTTATGGCCCAGCATCAGGATTTTCCCCGATTCCTTTTCCGCCGCCAGCATCGCCCGGCTTTCTTCCAGGCTCAGGGCCATGGGCTTCTCGCAGAGGACGTGCTTTCCTACCCGCAGGGCGCGGATGGTGTTTTCGGCGTGGGTGCTGTTGGGCGAGCAGACGCTGACCGCGTCTACCGTTTCATCCGCCAGCATCTCGTCAATGCTTTCATAGACCTTTCCGCCGTACTGCTGCGCCATTTCCTCTGCCCGCGCGCGGTTGAAATCTAAAAAACCGGCGATCTCCGCGTGTTTATTCTCCGCGTACTCCGGCGCGTGGCGGCGCTGGGAGATCGCGCCGCAGCCAATGATACCTACCCGTACTTTCTGCATTTGCAAGTCCGTCCTTTCTGTCTGTGTGGTAACGTTAACATATATCTGTCAGGAAAAAGCAGCCGGTTTTTCAGCTGCTTTTATAAACACCCGAAAAGGCCGTGCAGCTCTACAGCTGCCGCACCGTGTTTCTGTCGACATAGACCGTATTGATCAGCCGGATTTCCGGCTGCCGGTGCGGGTCCTCCATCCGTTTTATCAGCAGCTCGACCGCCGTGTCCCCGATGCTTTCCTGCACCAGACCGACCGAGTCGATTTGCGGGGAAAGGGACTGGGAGAGGATGTTGTCATACCCCACGATGGACATCTGGTCCGGCACCCGGATGTGATGCCGGTAGAGTGTCTGCATGGCGCCGGCCGCGAGGGTGTCCGCCGTCGTGAAGACTGCCGTGGGCGGCTCGGGAAGGGCCAGCAGCTTTTCCATGGCCGTCTCTCCGAACTGGGGCGCGTAACTTTCGACGATCTGCACCAGCCCGTCCTGCTCCGACAGCTGAAAATCCTGCACCGCCGCCAGATACCCGCGCCAGCGCTGCTGCTCGACCGCGTGAAACGGCCGCATGGCGATCAGCCCGACCCTTTTGTGGCCGTGCTCCGCGATCCGTTTTACCGCATGATAGACCCCTTCAAAATCGCGGACGACCAGGCTGTCGACCCCGTATTCGGCATAGCCCCGTTCCACCGCCACGACCGGGATCCCGGCGGCCTGCAGCCGCGAGAAGATTTCCGGCGGCAGATGGGGGTTGGAGGTGATAATCAGCCCGTCCGCATGGAGGCCGATGAAGGTGTTGATCAGCTCCTCGTCGCTGCTGCAGCCCGGCTGGCTCTCGATGGTCAGCAGCTGGAACCCGTTTTTCTGCGCCGCGTCCATGACCGACTGGTTGATGCACTGGTAAAGGCCGTTGGGGTTGGGGACGACGTAGTGGCCGATGATCCCGCTGCGCCTGCTTTTCAGCGTCCGTGCCATCTGGTTGGGGACATATCCCAGGGCGGCGACCGCCTCCTCGACCCGTTTTCTTGCCTCAGGCGAGACGTAGCCGTTGCTGTGGAGAACCCGGCCGACCGTGGCGACCGATACATTTGCAGCCCTGGCGACATCCGTCATTGTCACGCTCATGGCGCTCACCTCCCTCTGCTGTGTGGTAACGTTACCATATCTGACCTTATTGTAGCACCCCCCCTTTTCCCTGTCAAGGGAATATGCGGAAAAAACAGCTTACTTTTGATTATTTTTCCCGGCATGCTTCGACCGTTTTTACACCCTCCCGGCGGTATACTGATATCCGGACGGCGGACAGAGCGGATAGGAGGCGGACGGTTGCAGACGATATATCTGGACGTACTGGTGGCGTTAAACCTCTACATTACCTGGGCGATGCTCTACTGCTGCGGCGTGCTGACCCACCGGAAGGCCGGACGGCTGCGGATGGGGCTGGGCGCTCTGGCAGGAGGACTGAGCGCCCTCATTATGCTGCTGCCTGACCTGCCGGCAGCGGCGCTGTTCATCATCCGGCTGGCGCTGGCAGGGGGCATTATCCTCATTGCCTTCGGCTGGCAGGGGAAGCGCAGCTTCGCCCGGCTGACCGCGGTCTTTTTTCTGGTGAGCCTTTTGTTTGCCGGGACGATGATAGGGTTGTACGCCCTCTTTTCGCCGCCGGGCATGGCGGTGCGCAACGGCGCGGTTTATTTTCATGTGTCCGCCCTGACGCTGATTGCGGCGACCCTTGCCGGGTGCGGCGCCGCAAAACTGCTGTCCGGCGTGCTGGAAAAGCGGATGCCGGAAGACTTTACCGAGCGTTTCCGCGCCGCCGCTTTCGGGCAGCAGACGGTTCTGACACTCTACATCGATACCGGCAACCGCTTAACCAGCTTCGGCAGCCCGGTCGCCGTTGTCAGTGCCGATTCCCTTCGCGGGCTTCTGCCGCCGGAAGTGACCGCCTGCGCCGGGGATATCTCCCTGATTCCGTCCCTGCCGGAAGGCTGGAAGGGCAGGCTGCGGCTGGTTCCCTGCCGGACGGCTGCCGGGGAACGGCTCTTCCCGGCGGTGCCGGCAAATCTTACAAGGGAGCGCGACGGAGCGGTTTTCCACTGTTTGCTGGCCATGACGGTGGAAAACTGCTTCGGGCAGGACGGGGAAAATGCCGATGGGGAAAAAATCGACGGCGTGGTCGGGCCGCTGGACGGATAAGCAGGAATATAAATGGGAATAAATACAAAATCTTTGTCGTATATTTTGTGGCAGGAACCTCCGCTTCAGGAGAAAATACGTCTGGACACGCGGTGCTTAAATCAGAGTTTTTTATGGGTATTTATGGGAAAATCGGAAAGGAATGGTTATGATGGTATTGGCGATGCGTCAGGTCAGCGAGACCCTGCGCGGCTGGCTGGTAGCCGCGCCCGGCAAAAAGGAAACGGCGTTTCCGGCGCGGGGAAGGCTCCGCGGAGAGGAAAACGTCCTGCACTATATGGGCGGGACAGGGAGCCTGCCGCCGCCGCTCACCCGCGAGGAGGAGGACGCCCTTGTGCAGAAGCTGCCCGACCCGGGCGTCAAGGAGCAGCTGATCACCCGGAACCTGCGGCTGGTGGTGTATATCGCAAAGAAGTTTGAAAGCGCGGGAAATTCGCTGGAAGACCTGACCAGCATCGGCACCATCGGGCTGATCAAGGCGGTGGACACCTTTTCGCCGGACAAGAAAATCAAGCTGGCGACCTACGCATCCCGCTGCATCGAAAACGAGATTCTGATGCATCTGCGCAAGACCTCGAGGCTCCGAAGCGAGGTCTCTTTTGATGAGCCGCTGAACGTCGACTGGGACGGGAACGAGCTGCTGCTCAGCGACGTGCTCGGGTCGCCGGAAAACGCCGTCAGCGAAAACCTCGAGGCGGAGGCGGAGCGGACGGCCCTGCGGCAGGCGGTTTCCCGGCTTTCCGGCCGGGAGCAGCAGATCATGACCCTGCGCTTCGGGCTGGACGGCCGCCGGGAACATACCCAAAAGGAGGTCGCCGACTTTATCGGCATCTCCCAGTCGTACATATCCAGACTGGAAAAACGCATCCTGAAACGTCTGGCGGTGGAACTGCGGGACCAGACCTGAATAAGCAACGAAAACCCCACACCATGCAAAGAAGCATGATGTGGGGTTTGCGGTCTGAAATTCAGTCGTCATAATGACCTTTACAGGAAATTATTTCGATAACGTCGTCCCGTATACGGTATACAAGACGGTTTACATCGTCAATGCGTCTGCTCCAAAAACCGCTGAGGTCTCCTTTTAACGGTTCCGGTTTTCCGATTCCGGTGAATGGGCCGGTTCGTTCAATGTCTTTAATCAACGCGTTGATGCGTTTCAGCGTCTTTTTGTCCTGGGTTTGCCAGAATGTGTAGTCCTCCCAGGCTTCTTCAAACCAGACTTTTCTCATTCATCGTCGTCCTCAAGCAGTTCATGTTCAACGCCCATACCTTCGTCCAAAGCCTTTGCACCGCGGCGCAGATGCGCAAGGTTGCTTTCAGAGTAAAACGGGTCGATGGATACCTCGAAGGGAATCCGCTTTTCACGGGTCATCTTTTTTGCGAAAATCGTAAAGGCCGTTGTCATGTTCATCCCGAGTTCCTGACAGGTCTGTTCCATGTTTTTCTTCAATTCTTCATCCATCCGGATATTGACCAGGGTCTGTGCCATATATATCCACTCCCTTCTATATCCAGTTTAACACAACGTAAAGATAATGTCAATATAACATCTTTATTATATGCTC
>CAMAJC010000179.1 GCA_945835425.1 uncultured Clostridia bacterium | reverse complement strand
AAAGATCATGTCTATATAACATCTTTATTATATGCTCTTTAGGATACAATATATCAGAAAGAAAAACGGCACCGGAAATTCACCAGTGCCGTTTTGCTGATAGCCTTAATCGATCAAACCATATTCCCTGTATTTATCCAGCAGCAGTTTATACACCATACGGTTTCCAAGGTACTGGCGGTAGGTCGCGGTTTTTTCCTTACCGGAGGCCCTGAGTTTTTCCATCTGTTCGGTCTCATAGGCGGACTGCTTCTGAATATCGGACAGCATCCGTTCAAATGCCTCGATGCGTTCCATCGTCGTACCTCCATGGTGTGCCGTTTATCATTTAAACCTTTCCCCGTTTTCCATCAGCACCGCGTCGCGCCGGATCAGATGATAATCAAGGTCCAGCCCTTCTTTCCCGGCAAAAGTGTCGGTGACGAGGGTTGCGTTGAGGTTTTGCTCAATGCCGCACTGTACCTGCATCCGGATCAGCAGCCCTTTTTCGGTCGTTTCGGTCTGGTGGGAGAAGATCATCGGTTTTAAATCAATCTCCTTCGGGCCTTTTTTTGTGCGCTTGACGCCCGGTATCGTTTCGCCGTTTATAAACGCATCCCACTTTTCCCGCAGAGCGTCGTTTGCGATACCCTTTGCGCTGAGAAGCAGGGTATAATCTGCCCTGGCGATTTCACTGGCCTTGTGGATGGGCGCCTGGATATGGGTGATAGTGATGCCGACCGGGAAAGCGGCGTTGAGCATCTCTTTCAGCTCCTCCGGCTCCATCGAAACGGTCGTGCGGAAGTCGAAAGATTCTTCCACCCCTTCGCAGCCGAGGAAAATCGGCATCGGGAAGGTCAGGTAGATATGCGGGTTAAACCCTTCGGTGTACCAGACCGGGATATTTGCCCGCTGGAAGGTGCGCTGGACAGCGCGGTAGAGGTCGAGGTGGGAGATATACTTGGCGCGCTCGAACTTCTTATAAAAGGCGCGGTATTCATAGATATCCCGTCCCTGTACAACGACGACCTTCCGCTTCTGATTGGAGTCCTTCTCACTCAACGCAGACACCGTCCTTTCTGTCTAAAAGCCGCGAAGCGCCGCAGCCTGCGCACTGCTGGCGGCAGTTTTTCGTGACCTCTGCCCGCTGGGCCTTTTCCCATTCCCGTTTGAGGAAGGATTTTGTCACGCCGACGTCGATATGGTCCCAGGGCAGAATTTCGTCCAGATCGCGGGTGCGGCTGGCGTAAAATTCCGGGGTCAGCCCGGCCTCTTTGATGGCGTGCATCCATTTATCATAGTTAAAGCACTCGCTCCAGCTGTCAAACCGGCAGCCGTCCTTCCACGCGAGATAAATCGCTTTGCCCAGTCTCCGGTCGCCGCGGGCAATGACGCCCTCCAGCACGCTGGTATGGACATCATGCCAGGCGACGCTGATCTTGCGGGAACGGATGGAATCGAGAAGAGCAGCCTGTTTGCGCTTGATGGTGGCGAAATCGTCCTGTCCGACCCACTGGAACGGGGTATCGCATTTGGGGACAAAAACCGCCACCGAGATAGAAACGCTGACCATCCGTTTGGGCCGCTTTTCCAGGCTGAAATAGAGGTCGACGATTCTTTGCGCCAGCCGTCCGATATCGCGGACATCCTCGTCCGTTTCGGTGGGCAGGCTGGACATAAAATACAGCTTGACCGAGGTGTAGCCGCCCTCAAAGGCGATGCGGCAGGTGTTCATGATCTCGTCTTCGTCGACGTTTTTGTTGATGACGTCGCGCATCCGCTGGTTGCCCGCTTCGGGCGCAAAGGTGAGGCCGCTCTTGTGGATGCGGCTGACCTTTTCCATCAGCTCCTCCGAGAAGTTGTCCACCCGCAGGGAGGGCAGCGACAGGCCGATCTTGCGCTCGTCGGTGTAGTCGATCATCTTGTTGAGCAGTTCCTCCACCTGCGGATGGTCGGAGGTGGACAGGCTGGACAGGGACAGCTCGTCATACCCGGTCGAGTCGCAAAGCATCTTTCCCTGAGCGCAGAGAACGTCCGGGTCTTTTGCCCTGAGCGGACGGTAGATAAACCCGGCCTGACAGAACCGGCAGCCGCGGATGCAGCCGCGCATGACTTCCAGCACCGCGCGGTCATGCACCGTCTCCATATAAGGGACGATGAAGGTCTTCGGGTACTGGGCCGCAGTCATGTCCTGCACGATCCGCTTGGTGATTTTGGCAGGTGCGCCGTCTTTGGGGGTGAAAGCTTTGATGGTGCCGTCCACGTTGTAGGTCACGTCGTAAAGGGAGGGGACGTAGATGCCGGGAATCTGGGCAGCGCGGCGCAGGTACTCTTTTTTGGTGTAGCTGCCGTCCTTTTTCATCTGGCGGTAGAGGTTGATGGTGTCCATCATCATCTCCTCGCCCTCGCCGATCTGGAACAGGTCGACAAAATCGGCCAGCGGCTCCGGGTTGCTGGCGCAGGGACCGCCGCACATGATGATCGGGTCTTCCTCTTTCCGGTGGTCGGCTCTGGGGTCGATGCCGGCGAGATCAAGCATATTGAGAATGTTGGTATAGGACAGCTCATACTGCAGCGAAAAGCCCAGTGCGTCAAATTCGGTCAGCGGGTCGAGGCTTTCCAGCCCGTACAGCGGCAGGTCATTCTCCCGCATCAGCGCCTCAAAGTCAATCCACGGCGCATAGACGCGCTCCGCCCAGCAATGGGGATCGGAGTTGACAATATCATAGAGAATCTTGTGCCCTAAGTGGGACATACCGATTTCATAGGTGTCAGGGAAGCAGAGGGCGAGCCGAAATTCCAGCCCTTCCTTGTCCTTGACAACGCTGTGCAGCTCGCCGCCGATATATCGGGCAGGCTTCTGCACTTTCAGCAGCAACGGTTCCAGTTTTTCTTTTACGTTCATGTTCATATCCTTTCAGCAGGCACAGCCTGCACTGTGTCCGCCGCGGCCGCAGCAGCACGCGGGGAAATGGGTGAGACTGTTCGGCAAGCTCACAGTCTTCGGACGCAGTACCACGCAGGCAGGTACAATCTGCACCATTCTGTATGTTTGTAGGGGCGGCAGCTCTGCTCCGCCCGCTGAATCTCTGTTCATATCTGATAGAGATTATTTTCCCTTGATTTTCTTCCAATACGCCGCTGCTGCCTGTTCGTTTTTATTGTCGGCAGGATGGTAATAAACCCGGTCTTTGAGGGCGTCGGGCAGATACTGCTGGTCGACCCAGCGGTTCGGGAAATCGTGGGGGTAGAGGTAGAACTGGCCTTTGACTGCCTGATCTTCGCCGTCGAAATGCTTGTTCTGCAGCTGTCTGGGTATCGGCCCGGAACGGCCTGCTTTCAGGTCGGCCATGGCTTCGTTGATGGCGTTGTGGGCGGTGTTGGATTTGGGCGAGGTGGCGACAAGGATGACTGCGTCCGCCAAAGGAAGCCGCGCTTCCGGAAGACCTACCTGCATTGCAATATCGCAGGCCGCCTTGACAATCGGGATAATCTGCGGATAGGCAAGCCCGACGTCCTCACAGGCGCAGACCATCAGCCGCCTGCAGGCAGAAATGAGGTCGCCTGCTTCCAACAGCCGCGCCAGATAATGAATCGCCGCGTCGGGGTCAGAACCGCGCATCGATTTCTGATAGGCAGACACGATATCATAATGCTCGTCGCCGTCGCGGTCGTAGTGCATGGCGCTGCGCTGGGAAAGCTCCCTTGCCTTCTCCATCGGCACGAACCGGCTGCCGTCCTCCTGCTTGTCAGCGGAGAGGGTCAGCAGCTCGACGGTATTGAGCGCCTTTCGCACGTCGCCGCCGCAGGCCTGCGCGATATGGGCCGAAACCCCGTCCTCCAGCCGGATGGAAAAGCCCATCTCCTCCGACAAAACCTTAAATCCGCGCAGTACCGCCTTTTCGACCTCCTCCTTCGGCACCGCCTTAAATTCAAAAACGGTGCAGCGGGAGAGGATCGCGCCGTAAATATAAAAATAGGGGTTTTCAGTCGTCGACGCAATCAGGGTGATCCGCCCGTCCTCGATGTATTCCAGGAGCGACTGCTGCTGTTTCTTGTTCAGATATTGAATCTCGTCCAGATACAGCACGACGCCCTGATAGCCGGAGATCGAGTCCAGGTCTTCGACGACCGCCTTGATGTCGGCAAGGGAAGCATTTGTGCCGTTTAGCTTATGCAGCTTTTTCCCGGCGCGCTGGGCGATAATCCGGGCGACGGTGGTTTTGCCGACGCCGGAAGGGCCGTAGAAGATCATGTTGGGGATTACACCGCCCGCAATGATGCGGGAGAGGGCGCCCTTTTCCCCGAGAAGATGCTTTTGTCCGACGACCTCGGAAAGCTCCTGCGGACGCAGCCGGTCCGCCAGCGGTGAAGACATGAAACACCCTTCCTTTCATTTGCGTTTTCGTACCCCTTATTATAACATGATGGGGGTCGAAAGGCAAGATTTTGTATCAGAGTGAAGTGTGGAGAGTGGAGAGTGAAGTTGTGGTGTGCCGCGGATCGCGGCACGATTGAATAATGTTGTCCCCGAAAGGAAGTGGGGGCATAACGGATAACTTTGTTCTCGCACGTCTTAGTGTTTAGTTTCCAAGTCTGACGGAGCAGCTTATAATTCGAGCGGGAAACTATGCCCGACAATTGCGTTTTACCCTGCGTGCACATATTTATTTAAATCATGGCGCGAACCGCGCCATACATTCACTCCACTCTTCACTCTTCACTCTCCACTCTTCACACTCTTTAGAGGTGTCATTATGACAAATATC
>CAMAJC010000178.1 GCA_945835425.1 uncultured Clostridia bacterium | reverse complement strand
GAAAATCCCATCTCCTCCCGGAGGTAATCATGCACCGCCGGAGAAAGGGATGCCGGGCGCTCCTTATCAAAGGCGTTGACGATATTGTGGGAAACGAGTACGCTCCCGCACCCGGCCCCGATGCCGGCCGCAAAGGGTTTCAGGTCGGCGCTTTCAAATTCGTCCAGCGGCCGCTCGTCCACCGCGATGCCGGTGTGGGTGTTTGCGTTATTGCCGTAGCCGGGGAAATGCTTGAGGGTCGAGCCGACGCCGCCGTCCTGCAGGCCCTTCACCACCGCCGACACATACCAGCAGGTCTCCTGCGCGTCCCTTCCGATGGTGCGGGAATAGATATAGTCCTTCGGATTTTCCGAAACGTCCGCCACCGGCGCAAGGCAGAGGTTTATCCCCAGCCCCGCAAGAAACTGCCCTTTTTCCAGCGCGTCCCCGTAGACCGCGTCGGCGCCGCCCTCTGCCCAGAGGACCGACGGCGCCTTGAAACGCTCTTCCCGCAGCGCCTTATACCAGCTGACCCGGACGATCTCGCCACCCTCTTCATCGACCGCCAGCAGCGGCTGCACCTCTCCGTCCGAAAGGCTCTCCATCTTCTGCCGGACGCCGTCCGCGTCCAGCCCTTCAAAGTCCCACCGGAACAGCAGATACCCGCCAGCGGGATGGCTCTGCGCAAATTCCCCGGGATCGGCGCCCTTTGGGACTGCCGCCAAAAACAGCTGCCAGACCTTTTCCTCTGTGCCCATCTGTGCCGCCATAGAAGCGGCTTTCTCCCGGTATGGGGAAAAGATATCTGTCTTATCATAAACCGGTTCAGAAGGTTCCTGCGGCGTCTCAGAGGATACTGCCGCGGACGGCTTATCCGGCTGCTCATCGGTCTGCTCACCGGAAGCGGCTTCCAAAAACTCTGATGCTTCCGCGGAGCTTTCCGGCGCGGCCTCTGCGCTTTCGGAGACAGACGCGGAAGGGAGCGGCTCCGTTTCTTTCCCGCAGCCGGTCAAAACGGCGCTCAGGCAGAAAACGGCGCACAAGACCAGCAGCATATTCAGTTTAAACTGCATTTTTCCTCCTTTCGACGAAGGGTGGACAACGAAAAAGGGACGGCGGTGCCGTCCCCAAATTCCGTCAAAAGAACACGCAAAAATCAAGCGTTGTCTTCGATATATTTTACGATATCGCCGACGGTCTTGATGTTCTCAACCTGCTCGTCGGGGATTTCGACGTCGAACTCTTCTTCCAGGGACATAACCAGGTCAACCAGGTCCAGGGAATCAGCGCCCAGGTCGTCGACGATGCTGGCTTCCATGGTAACTTTTTCGTCTTCAGCGTCCAGCTGATCGATCAGAATTTCTTTTACTTTTTCAAAAATCATGAGTGGTTCCTCCTTGAATTCTCATATCTATTACAGCTGCCGTGCCTTGTTGTCTGGCCCGGTACAGTTATAATACCTTGTCACTCAGCCCGGTATCCTCGGTGCTGACAAAAGCGTCCGTCTGATGCAGGTCCTCCATCTGGGGGACATTGTCCATCAGGGACCCGTCCAGGGCGTTTTCCTCCTGCGCGTTTTGGCAGCTCTCTTCAAAGACACCGATTTTTCTGAACTTATTATAGCGTGCTTCCAGTAAATTTGCAACACTTTTTTGCGTCAAATTTTTCAGTGCGTCCAAAATAAAATCCGCAATGTATCCGGCGGTCAGCTGGGGGTTGGTATGGGCGCCGCCTGCGGACTCAGGAATGATCGTGTCGCACACCCCGTAAGCGAGCAAATCCTCCGCGCGCATATGCATCTGCTCAGCGGCTTCTTTCTCTCTCGACGCGTCTTTCCAGAGAAGGGACGCAAAGCCTCTGGGAGAGATGACGCTGTAAACGGCGTTTTCCATCATCGCGAGGATATCGCAGACCCCCAGCGCCAGTGCGCCGCCGGAGCCGCCTTCGCCCAGCACGATGGAAATGACCGGGGTTTTCAGTCTGGAAAACTCATAAAGGTTTCTTGCGATGGCTTCACCCTGCCCTCTCTCCTCGGCCGCAACGCCGCAGAAGGCGCCGGGCGTGTCGATAAAGCAGATGATGGGCCGGTGGAATTTTTCCGCCTGCTTGGCAAGCCGCAAAGCCTTGCGGTAGCCTTCCGGATGGGGACAGGAGAAGTTGGTCTTTTTGTTTTCCTCCAGGTCGTGCCCTTTGACCTGGCCGATGACCGTCACCGAAATGCCGTGCACCCGGGCGATGCCGCCGACGATCGCCGCGTCGTCTCCGAAAGCGCGGTCGCCGTGCATCTCATAAAACTCGTCGAAGATCATCGGGATGTAGTCGCGGACGGTAGGGCGGCCCTTGTGGCGGATCAGTTCCATCCGCTCCCAGGCGGTCAGTGTATTTTCTGCCATGCTCTCACCCTCCTTATACATCCAGCTTCTGGTCAGGCAGGTGGGCCTTTAAAAGCTTGGAGATGGTCTTGCGCATATTGACCCGGCTGACGATCATGTCCACAAAGCCGTGTTCCAGCAGAAACTCTGCCGACTGGAAATCGTCCGGCAGCCGCTGGCGGATGGTGCCCTCAATGACGCGCCGTCCGGCAAAGCCGATCAGCACCTTCGGCTCGGCGATGATGATATCGCCCAGCGACGCAAAGGACGCCGTAACACCGCCGGTCGTCGGGTCGGTCAGGACAGTGATGTAAAGCAGCCCTGCATCCGAGTGTTTTGCAACGGCAGCGGAGGTCTTGGCCATCTGCATCAGCGAGATGATCCCCTCCTGCATCCGTGCGCCGCCGGAAGCCGTAAAGGCCACGACCGGCAGCCGCTTTTCCGTCGCCTTTTCAAAAGCGCGGGTGATCTTTTCGCCGACCACAGACCCCATCGACGCCATCATAAACCGCGAGTCCATGATGATAATGACGCACTTTCTGGTGCGGATGGTGCATTCGCCGGTGATGACCGCCTCCTGCAGGCCGGTTTTGGCCTGGGCGTCGGCAACCTTGTCCTCATAACCGGGGAAATCCAGCGGGTTCACTGTCGTCAGGTCCGCGTCATACTCAGAAAAGCTGCCGCGGTCGACGGTCAGATCCAGCCGTTCCCGGCAGGAAATCCGCGCATGATAGGAACAGTTCGGGCACACCTTCAGCCCGGCGCTGAATTCCTCCATGAAGATCACGTTTCCGCACCGCGGGCATTTGAACAGCAGATTTTTCGGAATTTTCGCGCGGGAGTCTTCCTCCCGTTTTTCCTTTTCCTCGTCCTTGCTGTCATAATCCAAACGGGAACGGACAACCTTCCAGATATCTTCCAGCATCCTTCTGTCTCCCTTCCTGCGCGAATTGTATCACGCCATGATTTAGGTTCTCTGCAAAATACTCCACGGGTTTCAACGTGTAGCGGCGGTCTTTGACCGCCACCGGACATTTGCGACAGAACCGTTATTTTGTCAGCCGCCCGAGATTCCTTCCGAGGAAGCCGATATCATATTCAGCTTTCTCAACATCGGGGTCACGAAGTAATTTTAACTGAAAATCGATGTTCGTGTCAACCCCTTCGACAAGAAATTCTGCCAAAGCCCACTTCATTTTCATCAGCGCCTCTTCGCGGGTGGGCGCATAAGCGATGAGCTTGGCGATCATCGAGTCGTAATACGGGGTGATCTCGTAGCCGGAATAGACCGCCGTATCGATGCGGATGCCGGGGCCTCCGGGCATATGCAGGCTCTCGATCAGCCCGGGCGACGGACGAAAGCCCGCAGCGGGGTTTTCGGCGTTGATGCGGCACTCGATGGCGTGGCCCTGCATATGGATATCCTCCTGCGAGAAGGGAAGCTTCTCCCCAGCCGCTATCCGCAGCTGCATTTTGACCAGGTCGATGCCGGTGACAAATTCCGTGACCGGGTGCTCGACCTGAATCCGGGTGTTCATCTCCATGAAATAAAAATCATCCCCGGACAGGAGAAATTCGACCGTCCCGGCGTTGGTATAGCCGCACGCTTTAGCAGCCCGGACAGCGGCGCTGCCCATCCGTTCCCGCAGCTCCGGGGTCATAACCGGACAGGGGCACTCCTCCATCATCTTCTGGTTGCGGCGCTGGAGCGAGCAGTCCCGTTCGCCCAGATGGACGACGTTTCCATGCTCATCCGCCAGCAGCTGAATCTCCACATGACGGGGATTGACGATGAATTTTTCCAGGTAGACGCCGTCGTCGCCGAAGAAGGATTTTGCTTCCCGCTTGGCGTTTAAAATCGCGTCCTCGAGGTCTTCCGGACAGTCGACCTTGCGGATGCCTCTGCCGCCGCCGCCTGCGGACGCTTTGACCATGACCGGGTAGCCGACCTGTTCAGCAATCGCGGCGGCTTCCTCCAGCGATTCCACCAGCCCGTCGGAGCCGGGGACGACCGGAACATTTGCCTCCCGCATGGTCTTTTTGGCGGTGGCCTTGTCGCCCATCAGCAGCATCGCCTCCGGGGTTGGCCCGATAAAGGTCACGCCGCACCGGGCACACATCCGGGCAAAACCGGCGTTTTCGGACAGGAACCCAAAGCCGGGGTGCACCGCTTCCGCGCCGGTCAACTCGCAGGCCGCGAGGATCGACTTGATATTGAGGTAAGATTCCGACGTGGCAGCCGGGCCGATGCAGACCGCTTCGTCGGCGATCTTGACGTGCAGCGCGTCCCGGTCCGGCTCGGAGAATACCGCCACCGTCCGCACGCCCAGCTCCCGGCAGGCGCGAATGATGCGCACCGCGATCTCGCCGCGGTTTGCGATCAGGACTTTTTTAAACATA
>CAMAJC010000177.1 GCA_945835425.1 uncultured Clostridia bacterium | reverse complement strand
GCCTAGCCCGACCAGCAGAAGACCGGCACAAAGCAGCAGATCGCCCGCAGGAACCAGCATAAGTATAAGACCCAGAAGGATAATTCCCTGTCCCAATCGGATCATCTGCCGGTCATTGAGCTTGAGGGTGATAAAGCCGCAGATGCCGCGCCCAAGCGTTATGCCGAGGTAATAAAGGGATATCCAGAACGCCGCCTTTTCCGCAGAAATCCCGCGATAGCCTACCATGTAGCTGCTGCCCCAAAGTCCGGTGGTTGTCTCGATAGCAGAGTAGCAGAAAAAGGTGATGAGCACCTGTTTTGCGCCGGGTATACGAAGAACCTCCCGCAGGGAGTAAAGCCGACTCCCCTCTTCCGATGCGCTTTCCTGGGTCTTTTGCTTCCAGAGCGGCAGCGAGATAAAGAGGACGGCAGTGAGAACGACCTGAATGATGCCGACCGTCCGGTAGCCGCTGGTCCAGAGCTGCCCTCTTGAGAGGCAGAAGCCCATGATGTACGGACCGGCCGTCGCGCCCAGTCCCCAGAAGCAGTGCAGCCAGCTCATATGCTTGGCCTTATAATGGAGGGCAACGAAGTTGTTCAGCGCCGCGTCCACGCTCCCGGCTCCCAATCCGTACGGCAGCGCCCAGATCAGCAGCATCCAGAACTTTGTCGAAAAGGAAAACCCGAACAGCGCCGCAGCCGTCATAGCGACGCTGACCGCGGTGACTTTGCCGGTGCCGAAGCGGTGGATGACCCGATCGCTCATCAGGCTGGAAACGATTGTGCAGCCGGAGATGGTCATCGAGACAATACCGGCGTAGCTGACCGGCACCTCCAGCGCCGGATACATACTGGGCCAGCCTGCGCCCAGCAGGCCGTCCGGCAGCCCCAGACTGATAAAGGAAACATAGATGATCGAAAGAAGCAGGATATACATAAGCAGTCCTCCGGGGAAAAGTTTATCGTTAAATCCATTTGATTATACCACATCGTTCCCGCACATTTCAATCTGTTTTCAGGAAATGAAAAACGGCAGGCAGATTTTCATCCGCTTGCCGTTTTAACGTTATCAGGTTTATTCGCTGCGCAGGGCGACGACCGGGTCTTTTCTTGCCGCCATTCTGGACGGGATCAGCCCGGCGATAAAGGTCAGAAGCATACTGATGACCACAAGGATGACCGCACCGGCCACCGGCAGCGCCGCCAGACCCGCAATACCCGTCAGGTTGTCGATGATGATATTGGTCGGGATCAGGAGCAGCAGGGTGATCAGAATGCCCATGGCGCCGGAGACAAAGCCGACGATCAGCGTTTCGGCGTTAAAGACGTTGGAGATATCCCGCTTGGATGCGCCGATCGCGCGGAGGATGCCGATTTCCTTGGTCCGCTCGAGGACGGAGATATAGGTGATGATGCCGATCATGATCGAGGAGACGACCAGCGAGATGCCGACAAAGGCGATCAGGACATAGCTGATAGCGTTGATGATGGTCGTGACGCTGCTCATCAAAAGACCCACGAGGTCGGTGTAATCAAGGGTGTCCTCTTCCCTGCCCTCGGCGGTGCAGAGAGCGTTATAATCGGCAATCAGGTCGGTGATCGCTTCCTTGTCCTCAAAGGACTTGGGGTAGATGTAGATGCTGGCAGGGCTGTCGAGATCGGCGGTGCCGAAGTTTTCGAGGTTCCCTTCATAGGTGTTGGTCGTGGGCGCCGCGTAGCTTTCCATCATCGTCCGCACCTGGTCGGGGGTCATGGTCGAAAGGTAGGCCAGCTGTTCTTCCGAAAGGGACGCCGGGTCGATGCCCATTTCGGTGAGGACCGCGAGGGTCTCATCGGAAGGACCGGCCGTTTCGGCCTGCTCTGCCTGCGCCTGCCGGGCAGCCATGGCGACCTGCATCCACTGCTCATCGGTCATCGTTTCGGGGTCCATCCCCATCGACTGAGCCATGGGTGCGAGAGCCGCTTTCTGTTCATCGGTCAGGGCTGCAGATTCCGGAGCGGCTTCTTCGGCGGCGGGCTCTTCTTCAGCCGTTTCCTGCTCTGCGTCGGCGTCAAAAGGCTTGCCGGTCAGGACATCGGTCTCGGGGTCAGCCTTCTGGGCGGCGACGATGGCAGAATTATCTGCCTGTTTAATGATATATTCGGTCAGGGCGTGGGTGTAGCCGACGCCGCCGGGAACACCGGCAGCGCGCTCGGTGTTGCGGACGATGCCGACGATCTTCAGCTGCACGCCGTCCGCGACGGTTTCCTTCATATAATCATCATCGCCGCGGCGGTCGTTCCAGACCCCGTCGCCGTCTTCATCTTCATAATAATCGGCGGCGGTGATCAGGCTGAAGGTTTTGCCGATCAGCTCATCATAAGTGAAAGTCAGGTCGTCGGTGGTGAAGGTCTCGCCGTCCTGGGAGGACTGTATCATCTCCGAAACTTCGGAAAGGTCTTTGAAGCCGAGGGTATAGAGGGTGTAGTCGCTGACCTCGTTATGGGGGTCGACAATCAGGACGATTTCGTCGTAATTTTCCGGCCAGCTGCCCTCCAGCAGCTCATATTCCGCGTCCCGCAGGGTCTCGTTTTCCCGCAGCTCGGTGAAGACGTTGTAGTTTTCCGAATAGGCGGACATCATCGGATTGGCCGACATCATCGTGCCCATTCCCATCTCGTCGATGACAGGACTGGGGTTGACCCGCTGGACGCTGCCGTCGTCGAGGGTGGTGTAGACCTGGGGCGTGACGCTGTAGCCGTAGGAGATTTCGTTGGCGTACGCCATATACTCGTCCTGATGCTCGTCCAGGTAGGCCTTGTAATTTTCGAGGTTGTTGGTCTGGACCTGGGTCTGCATCAGCTCGGTCATATCGCCCATGATGTTGCTGGAATAGACCTTGTCCAGCGGATGGTCGCTTTCGACCTTCATCTGGGCTGCAGAGGAAAGCATCGAGGTCAGGTCGACCGACCGCGCCTCGATCTGCACCGGATAAGACGCGAGGGTGTCTTCCTGCACCCCGTCGATATAATCCTGTACGCCGCTGGACAGGGAAAGGATCAGGGCGATGCCGATGATGCCGATGGAGCCTGCAAAAGCGGTCAGCAGCGTCCTCCCCTTTTTGGTCATCAGGTTGTTGAGCGAAAGGGCGAGGGCGGTGCCGAAGGACATCGAGGTCTTTTCCTTTTTCGCCGGCTTTTCGGAGACCGCCTGCACAGGCTCAGGGATATAGGGGTCGGAGTCGCTTAAGAGCTTGCCGTCCTGCAGCCGGACGATGCGGGTCGAATACTGCTCGGCCAGCTCAGGGTTATGGGTGACCATGATGATCAGCTTGTCGGCGGAAATTTCCCGGAGAAGGTCCATGATCTGTACGCTGGTCTTGGTGTCGAGGGCGCCGGTCGGTTCGTCGGCCAGCAGGATATCCGGGTCGTTGACCAGGGCGCGGGCGATGGCGACCCGCTGCATCTGGCCGCCGGACATCTGGGACGGACGTTTATGGAGCTGGTCGCCCAGGCCGACGCGGTTTAGTACCTCGGTCGCCCGTCTGCGGCGCTCGGCCTTGCTGACGCCCGACAGGGTCAGAGCCAGTTCGACGTTGGAAAGCACCGTCTGGTGCGGAATCAGGTTGTAGCTTTGAAAGACAAAGCCGATCCGGTGGTTGCGGTAGGAGTCCCAGTCGCGGTCTTTGTATTCCTTGGTGGAGCGGCCGTTGATGATGAGGTCGCCGCTGGTGTACTGGTCGAGACCGCCGATGATGTTGAGCATCGTGGTCTTGCCGCTGCCGGACGCGCCGAGGATGGAAACAAATTCCTTTTCCCGGAAGGCCAGGCTGACGTCGTCCAGGGCAATGACCGTCTGGTCGCCGGAAACATAGCTTTTCCGGATATTTTTCAGTTCAAGCATGGTTTTGTTGGCTCCTTTCCTTTCTTTCGCCAGGGAACGTCTGTTTAAAGTGTTTTCTCCCGCCTGCGGCGGGAGAAAACACGCTTGGATTACGCTCCATAGAAAGCAGAAATTTGAATACATCATAACTTCCCTAGAATGTATAAATTTTACAGCAGCGCGCGAGCAAATACAATGAACGGAGTGTTAAAAAATATCCGGTTCGGTTGTTTTTTCTTTCCCAATAAACAATCTGCGCAAATGCATGGGATTTATGATGCAAAACGCGAAGGGAAGATAAAAAATGACGGCGGATAAAAAATTTCCCAAAAACATGGAAAAAAGGGTTGACAAATCTCACCCTCTGCGTTATAATATTGGATGTTGACGCGAGGTCAGCACCGGGGTGTAGCGCAGTTTGGTAGCGTGCATGGTTCGGGTCCATGAGGCCACGAGTTCGAATCTCGTCACTCCGACCATAATCTTAAAACCACGGAGCTTTTTTAGTTCCGTGGTTTTTGTTATTTTATCTGCTGAAAAGGGCGCATATGAATCAGTATACGATTATCGCCGGTGTAAACGGAACCGGAAAATCCAGCCTGCGCGGCGTTTTGGAAGGTCAGGGAGTCAATCTTGGACATATAGTTGACGCCAATCTGATTGCAAAGAAAAACCAGATGGATACAATCAAAGCCGGTCGGATGGCAATTGCTGAAATCGAAAGCTGTTTATCCCGCAACGCTTCCTTTACGCAGGAGACTACACTTTCCGGCAAGCGCATTGAAAAAACATTGCAGCAGGCCAGAAAACAGGGATATTATGTTGTTCTTTACTATATAGGTCTGTCTTCCGCACAGGAAAGTCTGTTGCGTATTGCGAATCGTGTCAGAAAAGGAGGACACGATATTCCGCCGGAAGATGTAAAG
>CAMAJC010000176.1 GCA_945835425.1 uncultured Clostridia bacterium | reverse complement strand
GATATGCACTCATGTTTGAATAAAAGCATAAAACGTGAGTTTTTCGACAAGCTGAAGGCGCCTTACAGCGCCGTTTCCCAAAATTCGGCAGATGAAATAAAAGTCAGGATTTCCTGTATTTTGAAAAGCACGGCCGGTTTTTCCGGCCTGTAAACGCTTTGAAAGGACTGTATATCTATGGCGAAGAAGCCGCAGAATCTGCTGCTGGTAACGGAGCATTACCCCTGCTCCAATCAGGAGAGCTTTCTGGAGACAGAGATTCCTTATCTGGCCAGATTTTTCAATGTCCATGTCATTACCCGGGACACCGACAAGATGATGTCCCGTATTTTGCCGGCCGGCGTCACCTTTTCCCGTCCCACACCCGGCAGCAAGCTTTCCCGGCTGTGGCTGCGGATCGGCTGCCGGATGAGCAAAGCCTACCGTCTTGAACGCCGTCAGGCGCAGGAGGAAAGGCGCTGGAACCATGCGGCCGCGTCCCATGCTCTTGACTCCCTGGTGGAAAGCGAAGTGATGCGCCGGTATGTGCTGTCCCTGCCGCTCATGCAGGACGACCGGCCGCTGGTCATCTATTCCGCCAACTTCAACGACTATCTTTACGGCCTCTGCCGGGTCAAGGAAATGGGACCGGATATCCATGTGGTTGCCCGCTGCCACCGCGCCAATATGTTTGACCCCGTGACCGATGAGCGCCGGGAGACCTTAAACCAGATCACCAACGAGCGGATCGACGCGGTTTATTTCACCTCGGAGGAGCGCCGCAAGACCTATGTCCATCATTTCACCGACGGGACTTCCGGCGGAAAATACCGGGTCGCGCCGCTGGGTGTACCCGGTCCGGACGTGCTATTGGAGCCGCCGGAAAACGATTACCTGCTGCGGATCGTCACCTGCTCGCCGATCGAGGAGGACAAGCGCCTGCCGCTGCTGATCGAAGCGATGTCCGCCATGAAGGTCGGCTGTCTGGAATGGGTGCATATCGGCGACGGCTCCCAGCGGGACGCGGTGCTGGAATTGGCCCGTCAGAAGCTGGAGAACAAGCCCGGCATCCGCTATGAATTCCTGGGGAATATGAACCAGGAGGAGCGCTACAACTATTATGCTTCCCACAGCCTGGACGTTTTCCTCTCGGTCAGCCGTTCGGAGAGCGTGCCCTCGATGATGCTGGAAGCCATGGCCAACCATATCTTTGTCTGCGCCACCGACGTCGACGGCGTTTCGGACGTGGTCAGCAACGAGACCGGCCTGCTGATGCCGGCGGACCCGACGGTGGAGCAGCTGACGGCTTTCCTCGAAATGCTGTGCAGCATGGACAAGGGCAAATTCGACGCCCGCGCCCAGATGGGCTACCAGTGCTGGGAGCAGTGGTACAATGCGGAGGTCAACTGTTTGCAGTTTGCCAGTGAGCTGAGCACGGTGGAAAACATCCAGCCCGATGAAGAACCGCAGGAGAGAAAGCGGTTTGTCAGCTGGAAGCCGGAAGAGCAGAAAGCGGCTGATGAAGCGGCGGAAAAAGAGGCGGCTGAGAAAAAAGCCGCGGAGGAAGCTGCACAGGAAGCCGCGCAGGATAAAGCGCCTGAACAAACGGAAAACGACGAAAAAGCGCCTGCCGATGAACCGAAAGAGGATGCGCCTGCACAGCCGCAGGAAAGTGATGCTTCGGGGTCCGAAGCGGCCGCGGAAACGCCTGCTGAACCGAAAGAGCCGTCTGAGGAGAAAGAGGAGCAGCCGGAAACGGAAGAGACTGCAGAGGAAAATACAGAGGAAACTTCTGCGCAGGAAGAAAAGCCTGTAGAGGAAGCAGCGGAGGAGCTGCTGCAGCTGATGGAAAAACTGGAACCGTAAAAGTGCGTTTACGGCCGTTTTTCCCGGTTTTTCAACGATTTTTACAATTTTCGATTTCTCTGAACAACAAGATTTGCAAGTTGGTCTATGGTGCTGTGCCGCGGAATGTGTTATACTGTACCAGAATGGCTGAGCAGCGTGTTCAGAAAGGGCGGCGCTGCCGGATTCGCCGAAAATGACTGTAAATTTCCTGCATACATGGAGGATGCATCATGGTAAAATCAATCGCACGAAAACTGCAGACGACCTCTCTGCGCTTCTTTAAACTGCTGTTGGTGCTCACGTTATTTATCATATTTTATTTTCTGTTTGCCCTGACCGAGCCGGAGCTGCTGCGCGCGTCCCGTACGGCGGCCATCACCCTGATCTGCTTCCCGGTGGTCAGCGTCGCCATGCTGAAAATCTACGGCGGTTTCCCAATCGGCATCAAAAAGACCAAGGAAATCGTCTATTCCGCGTCGATTGCGACCTTCCTCGCCGACGCCATCACCTACGCGCAGCTGGTGATCATGCGGTTTAATTTCCCCAACCGCAGCTATCTGAAGGACTTCTTCACCCTGCTGGGCATCCTGATTTTGCAGATTATTGCCATCAACCTCTTCGGTTATCTGGGTAACTATCTGTATTTCCAGGTCAATCCGCCCGCAGACTGCATCATCATCTACGGCACCAAAGAGGGTCTGCCGCAGTTTATCAGCAAGATTTCCAAATACAAAAAGCAGTATAAGATTTCCGCCCTTTACGACCTGCAGGAGGAGGACCTCAAGCGAAAGATCCGCCACTGCGACGCGGTTTTCCTTTATAATCTGAACGAAACGGACAAGGCCTGGATCCTCGAATACTGCTATAAGCACGACAAGACCACCTACCTGACCCCTGAGCTTTCCGACATCATCACCCGTCATTCCCATCATGTGATCATCGACGACGTGACGGTGCTGGAATCCCGGATTTCCGGCCTGACCTTTGAGCAGCGGGTGTTCAAACGGGCGATGGACATCATCATTTCCGGCGTCGGCCTGCTGATCGCCAGCCCGATCATGCTCATCGAGGCGCTGGCCATCAAGCTGGAGGACCACGGCCCTGTCTTCTTCCGCCAGCCCCGTGTCACCAAGGACGGCAAGGTTTTTGAGGTGCTCAAGTTCCGCACGATGATCGTAGACGCCGACAAGGTCACCAAGCGCCTTGCGTCTCAGGACGATGACCGCATCACCAAGGTCGGCAAGTTCCTGCGCAAGACCCGTATGGACGAGCTGCCCCAGTTTATCAATATCCTGAAGGGCGATATGTCGATCGTCGGTCCCCGTCCCGAGCAGGAGGAGATCACCGAGAAGTATGTCGAAGTGCTGCCGGAGTTCAAGTACCGCCTGAAGGTCAAAGCGGGTCTGACCGGCCTTGCCCAGATTCAGGGCAAGTACAACACGACTCCGAAGGACAAGCTGATCTTCGACCTGATCTACATCGAGCAGTATTCGATCTGGGTCGATATCAAGCTGATTCTGCAGACGGTCAAGGTCCTGTTCAAATCCGACTCGACCGAAGGCGTTGTCGGCGAACTGCCGGAGGGGTTTGATAACCTGCGGGAGGATTCCGCCGCAGAAAATAACGGTTAATTTATGGCCGCCGGGGATAGACTTCCGGCGGCTGTTTTTGTTTATAAATCTCTGACTATAATATTTTTCCCGCCGCAGGCGGGAAAAAATATGTCCGGATACGCTTACAGAAAGCAGGAATTTGAATAAATCAGAGCTTTTTTAGAATGGATGGAGGATTTTATGACGCCGATTACGGATTTTTTGGAATATTATGCCGCGTCCGGCTTTTCCCGGCTGCATATGCCCGGCCATAAAGGCAGGGTGCCGGATTGTTATCCCGATTTTCTGCGGCAGGCGGTGCCCTTTGACCTGACAGAAATTAAGGGCGCGGACGAGCTTTACGAGCCGGAGGGGATTATCGCCCGGTCGGAGGAGATGACCGCCGGGCTGTATCACGCCGGTTACAGCTGCTACAGCGCCGGCGGTTCTACCCTTTCGATTCTGACCATGGTGACGGTCGCAGTCCGCCGATACGGTCGTGAGATCATCGCCGTCCGCAACGCCCACCTCGCCTTTGTCAACGCCTGCGTCCACTGCGACGCGGAGATTCACTGGCTGATTCCGGCCTACGACCGGGAAACCGGCCTCTGCCTGCCGGTGACGGCGGCGGAAGTTGCGGCACAGATGGACGCTCAGCCGTCCTGCAAAATTGTCTATCTGACCTCGCCGGACTATTACGGCGTGCAGGCGCCGCTGAAAGAAATCGCCGATACGGTTCATCAAAAGGGCGGTATTCTCCTTTGCGACAATGCCCACGGCGCTCATCTCTGCGCCTTTCCCGGTGCGCACCCGATGGAGGCCGGAGCCGACCTTTGCTGCGACAGCCCCCATAAAACGCTTCCGGTTCTGACCGGCGGAAGCCTTCTTCACTGCCGGGAAGGGATGGAAGCGATGTTCCCGAAAGAGGAAATCAAACAAATCATGACCCTTTACGGCTCCACCAGCCCGTCCTACCTGATCATGGCCTCGCTGGAGCAGGCGGCAAGCTGGATGCTGAACGAAGGGAAAGCGGCTTTTGCGGCGCTGCAGGCCCGGATGGAGCAGCTGGGCAGTGACCTGCGCCGGCGCGGAATCATCCTGCTCGACCGCGTCACCGACTGCACCAAACTCACCCTCGACGCCGGACGGATGGGATATGCTGCGGATGAACTGGCGGAAATTCTCCGCGCAGGTAAGATCGAACCGGAGTTTGTCGGCGGCGGAAAAGTAGTCCTGATGTTTTCGCCCCAGACGCCGGAGGAGGATTTTGCGCGGCTATTATCCTTTGCGGATCAGCTGCAGCTGCGCACGCCCATGCCGTATCCGGATTTTTATCTTGGGCCGCAGCGGATTCTGCCCT
>CAMAJC010000175.1 GCA_945835425.1 uncultured Clostridia bacterium | reverse complement strand
GGCTGGCGGAGTCCAGAGGCAGAGCCTCTGGTCGCCCATCGCAATGGGCGAAATCTCTTATGCGGAGCGCGCTCGGCAGGGGGTGAATTGCCAAAACAGTCCGGCGGACTGTTTTGGCAAGAGGGGGCGGCCTGCAAGTGAGGCCGCCCCCTGAGAAACTTCCGATATGCACCCATACTCCATGAAATATGACTTTTTCGACAAGCTAAAATGTTTTCCCGCCTGTTCACCGGCGAGCTTGCATAATCCACACAACAAAAATCCCAGGCAGACGCCGTAAGGCCATCCGCCTGGGATTTTCCATATCATGTTTACAGCAGCGAAAGGGAGATCTGATGAGCGATCTTGTCCATATTCTCCGCCAGCGTGCCCTCATTGCAGTCGATGATAAAATCGGCATACTGCTCATAGAGCGGAACCCGCTCCTCATACAGCTGCTCGACCGTCTTGTCTTTAGCGCCTGCGACGCCGCGGGAAGCGAGGTTGCCCAGCCGCTTTTTGACGTTTTCGCAGGAGAGCTGGATATACACGACCGCGCCCAGTTCCTTCAGGTGCTCCATCGCAGCGGGATAATAAACCGCGCTGCCGCCGGTCGCGATGACCGTGCGGTCGCACTGGATACCGCTGAGGACCTGTTCCTCGATCTCATAAAACTTGTCCAGGCCGTCAAAGTCGATGATCTGCTGCAGCCGTTTGCCGGTCTGCTCCTGAATCAGCAGGTCTGCGTCGATAAAAGAATAGTTCAGAGTTTTTGCCAGTACAACGCCGACGGTGCTTTTGCCGCACCCGGGCATGCCAATCAGAATGACATTCATGGATCAGGTTCCTTTCGATAACAACATAAGTATCAGATTTTCAGTTTTGCTTTTTTAATAACCGCAATCAGCGCCGGCAGCAGGATCAGCAGTACGATCGACTCTACCGGGATTTTGGTCAGGTTTGCCAGCAGCCTAGCTTCGATGATTGCCATAAACCCCTTGCCATACAGCATCGAGTACCACAGCGTTCCCAGCAGCGCATTGACCGCCAGATTGATGATCAGTTTCGCGCTGACCGTGCGCAGGATCGTGACCCGCATCTTGTAAAAGAAGATACCGTACAGCATCCCGCCCAGCATCGCGTTGAGGGTGTACCCGAAGAAGAACGCGCCGTCCGGCCGGATCACATACTTGACGATATCGCCGACCCCAGCCGCAAATGCGCCCGCAACCGGCCCATAGAAGCAGCCGAGCATGGCGGTGATCAGTGAACCGACGCCGATTTTGACCGGGCCGACATAAAACGAAAACTGGTTGATGACAACCGACAGTGCCAGGAGCAGCGCCATACCGCAGATCGAGCGGACATTTCTCAACTCTTTAAACGAAGCGACGGCGTTTTTCGGCAGATCGGTAAACACCCTTCCGAAATCGGAAAAAGATGCGGCGATTCTTGCCGGCGTGCAATAGGAAGTGATTTTTTCCCATAAAGACGCGGTGCGGTTTTGGATATTTTGTTCAGACATAGCAGACCCTCCTTCCATAAATTTGCTTCAACAAATTAGGAGAAGGCGGCTACCTCTCGAAATTCATTGCAGCGGGATGCGGAAAACAAACCACAAGCTTTCGCTTTTCGTCCCGCCGGCAACTCCCCGTCCCGCAGGCACTTTGCGCATGTTTCCCTACTCTGCATATGACACCCTCATTATAAAACCTTTTTTCCCTGCCTGCAAGTCATTTTCTCATATTGGAAGAACTTTGGATTAACTGCTATTTTTACTTCCCATCCCATATGAATTTCTGTCTAATAATTTATTCATTTGTATGACAGCAAAACGAAAGGACGCTCTGTTTTTGGAGCGTCCTTTTCCGTTACACTATGAGCTGCTTATGCCAAAGAATTTTTATGCAAAGGGATTCTCAGTAGGATAAGGCAGGCTTGCGGGCTGGTTATAAGCGATGTCGCCGATACCCAGATAACGCATGATCGAGAAGAGCGCCTTGCCGCAGTGGCTGAACGCAACTGCGCCGTGGTGCGGATAGCCCTTCTGGACGAGGACATGGCGGTAGAACCGGCCCATTTCCTTGATGGCGAAGACGCCGATGCCGCCGAAGGATCTGGTCGCAACAGGCAGAACCTCGCCCTCTGCGATGTAGGAGCGGAGCACACCATTCGCGTCGCACTGCAGACGGTAGAAGGTGATGTCGGAAGCCGCGATATCGCCCTCGAGGGTGCCGCGGGTGAAATCGGGATCGCTGCCCTGGGGTTCGAGCAGACGGTGCTGGATGAGCTGATACTTGATGGCTCTGTCGGCGCACATCTTGCAGGAAGGCGTGTTGCCGCAGTGGAAGCCCATGAAGGTATCGGTCAGCTTGTAGTCAAACTTGGGCGCGATATCTTCCTCATAGAGGTCTCTCGGAACCGAGTTGTTGATGTCGAGCAGGGTGACAGCGTCGCCGGTCACGCACAGGCCGATGTACTCGGACAGGGCGCCGTAGATGTCGACCTCGCAGGAAACCGGGATGCCTCTGGAAGCCAGTCGGGAGTTGACATAGCAGGGCTCAAAGCCGAACTGGGACGGGAATGCGGGCCAGCATTTGTCCGCAAAAGCGACGTACTTTCTGGAGCCCTTGTGGTTTTCTGCCCAGTCGAGAAGGGTCAGCTCAAACTGCGCCATTCTCTCCAGCAGGTCATCGTAGTATTTGCCCTCGCCCATTTCATTCTTCATGTCTTCCATGACAGCGGGGATTCTCTCGTCGCCTGCATGCTCCTTATAGGAAACGAGCAGGTCCAGCTCAGAGTTTTCCTCGATCTCAACGCCCAGCTCGTACAGGCCCTTGATGGGTGCGTTGCAGGCGAAGAAGTCCTGAGGTCTGGGGCCGAAGGTGATGATCTTCAGGCCGGACAGGCCGAGGATGGTTCTGGCGACGGGAATAAAGTCGGCGATCATGTCCGCAACTTCCTCAGCGGTGCCGACGGGATATTCGGGGATGTAAGCGGGGATCTTGCGCATGCCGAGGTTATAGGAGCAGTTGAGCATACCGCAGTAAGCGTCGCCGCGGCCGTTGATCAGGTCCTTGCCGGTCTCCTCGGCGGCAGCCGCGAACATAACGGGACCGTCAAAGTTCTTGGCGATCAGGGTCTCGGGCGTTTCGGGGCCGAAGTTGCCCAGGAATACGCACAGAGCGTTGCATCCGGCCTCTTTGACCTCAGCAACAGCGGCAAGCATGTCCTTTTCGTTTTCGACGGTAGTTTTTGCTTCATAGATGTCCAGGCCCCTCTCTGCGCAGGCAGCTGCGACGGCAGCGCGGCGGCGCTCAGACAGCGAGATGATGAAGCAGTCGCGGCTGACAGCGATCAGGCCGAGTTTTACAACAGGAATATTCTGCATGGTAAATCTTCCTTTCTATGTAGGCCGGTTTCCCATCCGCGGGACGGCCGGAGCAGGCGCTTTTTACGGCGCGCTTCCTAAGGAAACTCTGATTTAATGTTTTTCTCGCCGTCTACGTTGAGCAGACGGCTCGGAAGAGCGGGGAAAAACCACACAACCACGTCTCCGGAAAAGAGAAAAGCCGATTATCTCAGAGCTTCACTAACTATGTATCTTAATAATACCATGCCGGGTAAAAAAAATCCAGTCTCAACCTGTTTAAAGATGATAGAAAGTGAGATTGTGTGTTCGTGCACATTGCCCAAGTTGTCAAAGTTCCGTTCTGTGCCGCCTTGACTTGCCCGCATGAAAAGGGTATCATATTCATATATCGTCCGTCCTTAACCGGTAGGGCCGGCTGCCCGCAGCCAGCCAGCCCTACCGGCAAAACCCACAAACCGCCAGAAAGGGAGTGCGCCATGACCCTCCAACAGCTCAGATATGTAATCCAGATCGCCCAGTGCGGCTCGATCAGTACCGCGGCCCAGAAGCTGTTCATCACCCAGCCGAGCCTTTCCAAAGCCGTTTCCGATCTGGAAAAGGAGATGGGCATCACGATTTTCAGCCGGAGTAGCCGTGGCATCTGCCTCACCGAGGACGGGTCGAAATTCCTCTCCTATGCCCGTCAGGTGACCGAGCAGGCCGACCTTCTGGAGCAGCAGTACAAATCCGGGCCGCCTGTCCGGCGCGTTTTCGCCGTCTCGACCCAGCACTACGCCTTTGCGGTCAACGCCTTCGTCGCGCTGGTGAAGGAGTACGGCGGGAAGGAATACGAGTTTTCCCTCCGCGAATCCCAGACCTACGACATCATCGAGGACGTCCGTACCCAGCGCAGCGAACTGGGCATTTTATATTTATGCGATTTCAACCGCGAGGTGCTCCTGAAGATGATCCGCAGCGCCGACCTGCAGTTTGAGCACCTCTTCACCGCGTCGCCGCACGTCTTCATCAGCAAGCGCAACCCATTGGCCCTGCAACCGCGCGTTCGCATGGAGGACCTTCTTCCCTATCCGCGCCTGACCTACGAGCAGGGCATCCACAACTCCTTTTATTTCTCCGAGGAGCTGCACAGCACCGCGGAAAGCCCGAAAAGCATCGTCGTGACCGACCGCGCGACCCTGTTCAACCTGCTGATCGGCCTGAACGGCTACACCATCTGCTCCGGCATCCTGAGCAGCGATTTAAACGGCACCGAGATTGTCGCCGTTCCGCTGGAAAGCAGCGAATCGATGCACATCGGCTATATCCACCCGGCCGGACGCCCTCTTTCGCCCATCAGCCAGCGCTACCTCGCCCATCTGGAAGACTATATCGCCCACTATAAAGAGCAGATATAGTTTTTTTCTATAGATATCCATGGATTTTTAATATTAA
>CAMAJC010000174.1 GCA_945835425.1 uncultured Clostridia bacterium | reverse complement strand
ATCTTCCCCGAAAGAGAGCCGGATGCGGGACTGGATATTTTTGACCCCGTACCCGGAGGTTCGTTGGGTCGTATTTTTCTCGAAAATCGCGTCAATCTGTTCAGGCGTCATGCCCGGGCCGTCGTCCTCGATGGTAAAGAGAATGTCGCCGTCCTCCTGCCGGGCGCTGACGCGGATGCTGCATCTGCCGCAGGACGGGTCCTTTGCGATCCCGTGCATGATCGAATTTTCCACGAAGGGCTGCAGGATGATGTTGATGCAGCCAAGGGCTTGAATCTCTTCCGGGACGTCAATGGTGAGGGTAATACTGCCGTCGAAGTGGCGGTTTTCGATGCTGACATAGGCGGAGACATGCTCGAGTTCCTCCCGGATGGTGACGACCGGACGGCCTTTATTCAGGCTGATGCGGTAGAAACGGGCGAGGTTCTGGGCGATTTCGGAGATTTCCGGCGCGTCGTGCTCGAAGGCCTCCCAGTTGATGAGGTCGAGGGTGTTATAGAGGAAATGGGGGTTGATCTGGGCCTGCAGTGCCCGCAGCTCAGCCGATTTGACGGCCTTGCCGGAGCGGTACTGCTGGCGCATCAGCTTCTGCAGGCTGTCGGTCATCTCGCTGAAGCTCCGAAACAGCTCGGTCAGCTCGTCGTCGGCGGTGTCCTGATACCGGGGGACGGTCAGTTCACCGGCGCGGACCTTCTGAATCATCGTATTGAGGTTGTGAAGCCGGGCGGTGTAGGAGTTGGACAGGAGGTAAGCGACCAGGACGATTGCCCCGAGGATCAGCAGGGTCAGGAAGATGACGATTCCGTTCAGGTATTTGCTCTGGGCGGCGACGTCCTTCTGCGGAATCAGGGAAACGAGGGTCCAGCGTGCCTGCGGGATATACCGCTGCAGCAGATAGTACCGCTCGCCGCCGATGGTGAGAAGCTCCCAGGTGTCGCTGTAGCCGGTTTCCGGGATGCCCTGCTGAGAGAGGCTTTCGTACAGTTCCGCATCGGTCGCGGTGATCAGCCGCTGCTGCTCGTCCGTAAGGTAGGTGAGGGAATCCTCGGTCATATTGGCGTAGGAGAGGATCTGGCGGAACTTTTCCGTCTCGACGCTGACCTGTTCGACGCAGATATACCGCATCGACCCGGCGGTCGAGCGGACCGGACGCAGCAGGGTGACGGCCGAGACCGGCTCGTCGATGCCGGGGGTATAAAGGTCGACCGGCGCGGAATAGTAATAGCGGTTTTTCTGAGCGGAATCCGCGAAAAGGCCGTAGTCTTCCCGGCGGTAGAGGGCGTCCAGCCCCATGATATTGATCTTGTCGTTGACGTAGGGGATATCGTCCCGGATGTAGATGCCGGCCCGGTAGATGATCTCCTCGTTTTCTGCCGATACGAAGGCGGAGATCAGCCGCAGGTATTCCCGGTGGCGGGTATCCATGCTCCGTTCCTCGGCGTAAGAAGGGTCGCTGAGGATTCGCTGCAGGTCGCCGCTGTAGTAGATGCTTTCGGAGACGTAGGACATGACCTGCAGGTAGTTTTCGGTCAGGTCGCAGCTCTGGCCGAAGCTGGACTGAGCAAGGGTGAGGGTTTGTCTCTCGTTCCGGGTCAGCAGGAACTTATGGACGCAGACCATCGCCAGGGTCATGGCGACCATGACCGGCACCGTGAAGGAGATGATCATCCGTTCCCGCATCGAGCGGTCGCCGATTCGCTTTGGGAAGCGCGGTTTTATTTTCACAGCAGATTCTTCTCTCTGTATTCCGAGGGCGTCATGCCGATATGGCGTTTGAATATCTTGGCGAAGTAGTTGGGGTCGTCGTAGCCGACCAGCTCGGCGATATGGTAGAGCTTGAGCTGCTTATCCTTCAAAAATTCCAGCGATTTTGCGATGCGCAGCTCGGTGAGGTACTGGCCGATGGTTCTGCCGGTGCGCTTTTTGAACAGGCCGGAGAGGTAGGTCGGGGTCAGGTAGACGCTCTCGGCCAGGGTCTTGACCGAAAGGTCCTTGTCGGCGTAATTTTCATGCATCAGCCGGATGGCCGTCTGCACGGCGGAACCGTTTTCGTCAAACCGCTGGCAGAGCGCCATCATATGACAAGCCCTCTCCAGCAGAAAGCTATGGATTTCCGACAGGGTCTCGATCGCCTGAATCTTTCCGACGGCGCCGGACGCATAGCCGGTCTCGCCGTCTCCGGGGAAGCTGCGCCGGTCGTATTCGGCCTGCATCAGATAATCGAGCGAATAATAGATATTGCGGATCTGCTCCGGGTCGGCCTCCGTCTGGGCGGAAAACAGGTCGTAAATCTGGGTGAGAGTTTCGGTGACGCCCTGCTGATCGTGCCGGGTGAAGGCGCCGGTAAAGCTGCCGAGAAGGGTCTTGTCGATGCAGAGCGTGGTGACTGGGGCTGGCTCCCCACAGGCATACTGTCCCCAGCCTTTGAAAAACAGCATCCGCATTGACCGCTGCAGCGACGTATAAGAGCGGTGCAGCTCCATCCTGTCCTTTACGCAGCAGCCCTCCGACAGGAAAAAACGCCTGCCGCAGACCGTGAGGGTGGAAATTGCCTCCTCCATGGCCCGCAAAAACGCGCACCCGCTGCCGATAGATGCTTCGCTGCCGCTGAGCAGGACGCAGAAGTTCCGGCTGTCCAAAAACGCGCCGCAGAACGTTCCGTCTTCGACCGGCGGAAGGCTGTCCAGAAAATCGTTTAAGCCTTTCTGCGCCGCGCAGAGGTTGGGAATCGCGCTGTCCGAACGCAGGACGCAGAACCGGTAGGCGCTGTATTCCCGCGGAAACAGGCCGCACATCCGCAGGTTTTTCTCGAAGTTTTCGGGGTAATCGCCGCTGGACAGGGCCAGCAGCACCCGCTGTCCGAGCAGGCCGCGGCTCTCCTCCAGAGTCTCGTCCGCCGACGCCTTTTTCTGCTGCTCGACGCAGACGTCCACCGCTTTCCTGACCGCCGCCGTCAGCAGCTCCGGGGAAACCGGCTTTTCGATATAATCCACCGCACCGAGGGAGATGGCCGCTTTCAGATATTCCTTGTCCGAATAGCCGCTCACAAAGATGATCTGGCAGTTTTTGTACTTTTGGTGGATCTGGGTGCACATCTCGATGCCGCCCATGCCGCGCATCCGGATGTCGGACAGGACAATGTCCGGCTGCAGCTCCTCGCAGACAGAAAGCGCCTCCTGCGCGCTCTCCGAGCTCTGCACCATGCTGATGCCGAGGCTTTCCCAGTCGATATGATTCATCAGGCCGTTGCGGATGGTCCTTTCATCGTCTACAATCAACATTTTTATCATATTGTATCCATTCTTTCGCCGTCACGGGCAGCTGTCAGTTACATCTGTATAATTATTCCGCTGAATAAAAAACTATTACCATATTGAGTATACTATGAATTGGCTGTTTTGTCAATATATATGCAAAAATGTTGAAACTATTCATGGATAATGTAAAACGGGCACACCGTTTCCGCGCACCCGTTACATAACAAAGATTTAATTTTCCAGAATCTCCGGCATCCAGCCCGCTTCGACGCACTTCCGGTAGTCCCAGCCCGGCCGGTCGCTTAACAGCTTGTAGCTCCAGAAGAAGAACCCGGCGCTTTCGTCCCAGGCGGTCAGCTGCGCGTCGGCCATCATCCGGTAGGAGAGCTTCTTCTGCCAGGGCGTCATCTCCTCCATCCCTTTGGGGTTGTGGGAGATGCACCATTCGCCGACGACGACGGGGAAATGCTGCGCCATCTCGCGGATATCCCGGCGGTAGTCCTTCAGCACCATGTCGGCCATCTCGACCGTTTCCAGCCGCTCAGGCATCATCATATAAATATGTGTGTCCAGCCAGACGTTTTTGAACTGCTCCGTCTGCATGAACTCCTTCCACATCTTCATCCGGAAACCGTCGTGGAACATGACCACCTTGTCTTCGGCCAGGTATTTCCGAATCTCATGATAGGCCTTGGTGTAGAACGAATAGAGGAACTGCATCGGCACAGGGCCGCTCCCTTCCGCACGGACAGGGTCTGCGGGCGGGTATTTGTCCTTGGTGTTTTCCCAGACTTCCGGCGAGATCGGCTCGTTCAAAATCTGCACGCCGAAAAGGGATTCGCGCTTTGCGTAGCGCTCCGAGAGCATCCCGAGCACCTTGATGACCCGCGCTTCATTTTCCGGCTTCTGCCAGAACTTGCAGACGCCGCAGATGCCGCCGTTGTCGAAGCCGTTCTGGCTGTCGGGAGCGGTGTGCAGGTCGATCAGAATCCTGATCCCTACTTCGTCCGCCCAGTCAAAGGCCTTGTCCAGATATTCGATGCAGGGGACATACGGGTCGCAGAAGGCCGGGTCGTCGCCGAAAATGAAATGAGGGACGGGGATGCGGACGGTGTTGAGGCCGTGGGCTTTGATCCAGAGAAAGTCCTCGCGGGTGATGTAGGTGTCGCGGTGGTGTTTGAGGCGCGCTTCCAGTTCATCCCGCGGCAGACGCATACAGAGGTCGGTTTCGTCCTCCGCGTCCACGCGCGCGAAAAGAGCCGGGTTCATCCATTTTTCCAGCACCAGCCAGTTTCCGAGGTTTACGCCGTGAATTTTGTCCATAATATTGCTCACTCCTAATTATATTTTTGTATCTATTATCTATTATAACCGATTGCGGGTTAATTGCAAGAGGAAAGAAGTAGGATATTGAGGAATTTTCTTATATTCGCACAAACTCCCTGTCTTAATGACAAAAGGTTTTATTTGCTTTCTTCCCGTCTTCATAACAAAAGGTTTGGGGTCCAGCCCTTTTTCCAAAGGGCTGGCAGAGTCCAGAGACA
>CAMAJC010000173.1 GCA_945835425.1 uncultured Clostridia bacterium | reverse complement strand
ACCGCCAGAATCAGGCGGCTCGTTTCCAGCAGCTGCCCATCGACATAAACGCCCGTCAGGCTGCCGTTTTCAATCCGCAGACCGCTCAGGCAGGCGTTAAAGCGCACCTCGCCGCCTTTCTTTATAATCTCCTGCCGCATCGAGCGGACGACCTCGCGCAGCTTGTCGGTGCCGATATGGGGCTTGGCACGACGCAGGGTCTCTTTCGGTGCGCCGTGGACGCCGAACTGCTCCAGCACATAGCCGCATAAGGGGTCGTTTATACGGGTGGTCAGCTTGCCGTCGGAAAAAGTTCCGGCGCCGCCCTCGCCAAACTGAACATTACAACGGGGATCCAGCTGCCCGTTCCGCCAGAAGGTCTCGACTGCCTTCACCCGCTCGTCCATGGCGTAACCGCGCTCGAGGACGATGACGCGGTAGCCTTCCCGGGTCAGGAGGCTGGCGGCGAAGATGCCTGCAGGGCCAAACCCGGCAATCACGACCGGCGCAGAACAGGGACGGTTTCCGTGGGTCACGGTGAAATCCTCGTCCGGCTTATACTGGACGCCGTTCAGTCGGGCAGCGAGCTTTTCTTCCCCGGCGTAAAGCCGCACCGCCACGGTCGACACCAGACGGATATCCGACTGATGGCGGGCATCGAGGGAGGATTTGGAGACATAGGCCTCTTTGACCTGGGTAGGTTTTAAGTGCAGCGTTTGGAGGGCTTTCTCCACCGCCGCCTGTTCATCGCTGCCCAGAGGGGTCTTGATATTGGAAATCAGCAGCATATCGGGTTCCTTTCAAATACCATATTTTTGCAGGGCAAAAGGGCTGTCGGAATCCCGGCAGCCCTTCGGGTCAGTTATTGGTCGAGGTTTCGGAGGAGGTTTCCTTCGGGACCGCCTGTGCGTCCACGGTGTACTCGCCGACAGCCCAGGCGAGCACCTTCCCCTGCACATAAATCTTGACGGTGACGGTGTACTGTCCCTTACTGATGCTGTACTGGGACAGGTCGATCGTGCCGACCAGGTCTTCGGAGGTCAGTTCCGAGACGATCGACGAGTCGCCGACAATCCGCACCCCTTCCAGCTTGGCGGTCAGGATCGAAACGTCATAGCCGCTGGGGAGATTTTCGATGACAAAGTTGTCCAGATCCAGCACCCTTGTCGTCAGTCCGTAGGATGGGAAGGTGACGACGACGGAGCCGACGTTTTCCACATTTTTCAGCCCTGCGTTCAGGGCGATATCCAGCGTCAGTTCGGTGCCGATATCGATCTGGCGGAAGTCAATCGGGCCGACGGTGATGCTGTCGATGTTGTCGATGGTCTCGCTGGGAGACGCGACCAGAATCTTGTCGCGGGACAGGGTGTAGCCCAGCTGCTCGATCGGGAAGCCCTTGGGCACGTTGACAAACTCGACGTTCAAATCGAGGTACTTGGTCTTATAGATCGGGATGGTGACGGTCACGCTGTCGTGGTCGTACTCGAGGTTATCGGTGGCGACGGCCGCGCCGGATTCATCCAGGAAGGTGAGGGCGCCGGTCGTGGTCAGGGTCTCGCTCAGTTCCCGTTCGACCGGGATTGTGATGATGCAGCGGGAAACCTTGTCCAGCTCGGTCTGCGGCCCGGTGACGGTCACATAATCGATATCCGCATAAGCCGTCTCCATCAGATACCCATCCGCAGCCGTCAGGCCGGGGGTATTGATCTCAATCGGGAAAGTGCGGGTTACGATCTTGTCAAAAGTAACTTCTATCTCGGTCGGCGTCCAGGAAGTAATCGAGTATTCATCGCTGACCTCGTTGCGGTTTACTCTGATCTGCAGCGAATATGTCCCGGCTTTGGTGACCGAGGCCAGGGAAAGCTGGGCGCGGAAATCGTTTTCTGTCAGCGACGTGACCTTATACCGCTTACCGGTGACCAGAACGTCCACGGTAGTCGGGATATCGCCGATGATCTCCAGCCCCAGGTCCTGGGCCATGGAGTTTTCATAGTTGATCGTCACCGGGACGTTGTTGATCGTCCGGTTGACGTCGGGCTTGGCCTGCAGATAGATCACAAACCAGAAGATGATGGCGCAGGTGAGCGACAGGATGGCGACGAAACGGTTGTCGTTAAATAAGGTCTGAAAGCTCAGACGGTGTGCGCCTGCCTGCTCCCCTTGTTCCTTTTTATCCGGCTGCAGCGGGGCGCCGTTTTCTTTCTTTTTCAACGCTCATACACTCCCTTCGCCGTCTCAACCGTTCCGTTTGCGGAACAGGACTTTCCCAGGTTTACGCTCATCGGTCTCTTCCGTCTTCTGCGGCATCAGATAATAATCCAGCGTCTGGTGCAGCTTGTCCACCGAAAGGTTGCGGATCAGCCGCCCATTGACCGCCAGGGAAATGCCGCCGGTCTCCTCACTGATGACGACAGTCAGGGAGTCGGATACCTCGCTGATGCCGATGGCCGCGCGGTGGCGGCTGCCGAGGTTTTTGTCGATGTCCTGCTCCTGCTTGGGCTTGGGCAGGAAACACCCGGCCGCGTAGACCTTGCCGTCCCGCATGATCATCGCGCCGTCGTGCAGCGGCGAGTTTTTAAAGAAGATATTGCCCATCAGCTCGACACTGGGAATCGCGTCAATGATGACGCCGGTATTGATCTGCTCGCCCAGGCGGACCTCCCGTTCGATGACGATCAGGGCGCCGGTGGCGGTGATTGAAAGCCGCTGGGCCGCCTCGCAGATGACGTCGATCGGCTGGCCCCAGATGGTCGCGACGCGCAGCGACTGCTCCGTATGGCCGAAAGGAAGGAGCGAAACCTTGGTGCGGCCAGCCCTCTCCAGCAGGCTTCGCAGCTCCGGCTGGAACACAATAAACAGGACGATAACGCCCATTTCGATGATGCGGTTTAACAGCCACAGAGTCGTGCGCAGGTTGACCGCCCATACCACAAAATAGACCGCCGCCAGCAGCAGCAGGCCTTTAACCAGCTGTACCGCGCGGGTTTCCCGCACGATCTGTATACCTTTATATATGATGTACGCGATCAGCAGAATATCAATCGTATCCCAAAGGATGTTATAATCACCGATCGCCAGCCGAATTCCCTCCCCGGTCTGGGTGAGAAAATCGATAAATTTCTGCCAGATATCCGCGAGAACACTCATTTGCGCCACCTCGTTTTTTTACATCGTCCGCACCCGGACTGGTATAAGCATAACAGAAAAGACTGCACATTCTCTGAACGAAATAATAAGGATTCGTAAAAAAATATACATTCACACTCTTACTACATTGTATCAGTATTTTGCGGGAATTTCAACCTTTCGCCGCGATTTTTTTCAGGACGCCGCACAATGCGTCCACCTGCGCCGGAAGCGCACCTACGCCGCAGGAAAAGCGCACCGTCCCGTGCTCGCGCGTACCCAGCAGGTCGTGGGCAAGGGCCGCACAGTGGTATCCGCCGCGGAGCATGAATCCCATATCGCTCAGCTGCTCCGAAACGGCGGCGGAGTCAAGCTCCCTGACCGTAAAACTGATGGTCGGGACGTTTTTCCCCACTTCAAAGGAGCGGTTGCACAGGGCAATCCCGGGAATCTCCCGCAGCTGCCGGTCAAACCGGGCCGCCAGCCGCATCTCCCGGCGGTAGATGCCTTCCGGGGTCAGCCGCATGACCTCTTTGATGCCCGCACCGAGGGACATGATGCCCGGCAGGTTCAGCGTCCCCGCTTCGTACCGCTCGGGCGGAGCGTCCGGCATGGTGTCGAGGAGAGAGTTGATGCCGGTGCCGCCCTCCATCAGCGGCGGCAGTGTAACCCCCGGTTGCAGGATCATCAGTCCGGTCCCTGCTGCACCCCAGAGGCTTTTGTGCCCGGCGGTGCAGATGATGTCCGCACCGGTTTCTGCAAGGGTTACCGGCAGGATACCGGCTGTCTGGGCCGCGTCCAAAATAAAGAGAATCCCCCGCTGCCGGCAGATTTCCGCGATTTCCTTTACCGGCAGAATCACGCCGGAAACGTTGGAGGCGTGGGTGCAGACGACCGCTTTGGTATCCCGGCGGAGAACTGCTTTAAGCGCGTCGAGCGTCCGCTCCGGCTCCCCTTCATAGACGGCAAAGTGGGAAACGCGCACCTTTCCCCGTCTCGCCAGCTCGGCCGCCGGACGGAGAGAAGCGTTGTGGTCGAGCATCGATAGGACGATGTGCCCGCCGTCCGCCATGACGCCCTGAATCGCGATATTGAGGGCGTGGGTGCAGTTTAAGGTAAAGATGATATTTTCCGGCTCCGCGCCGAAGAGCGCCGCCGCCAGCTGTCTTGTCTCATATACCTTTTCTGCGGCGCGCATGGCCATCCGGTGGCCGCCGTGGCCGGGATTGCCGCCGTAAATCCGCAGGGCGTCGTTCACCGCCCGGAGCACCGGCAGCGGTTTCGGGTACGAGGTCGCCGCCTGATCAAAATAAACTGTGGATGGCATAGCCTACCTCCCTGTTGATCAATACGCCAGCCCGGGGAGCACCCGGGCCGGACGCTTACCCATTATACGGATATTTGCCCAAAACTTCGATTCCTGCCGCCGCCAGCAGCTCCGCCGCTTTATCCACATCTCCCCGCACAAGGATGCCGTAGCTGCATCCGCGGGAAGCGTACTGCTCCGGCGTGCGCACGACGCCGGAGGAAATCCAGTTCCGCTCCAGAATCTTCTGGCCTTTCTGCGCGTAGGTCATCGAGCGCATGGTGAAAAGGGTCCGCATTTTACCGCCTCGCTTTCCTGAGGAAGTTCTGACTTACCCGGCATACACTTCTTTCGGAACTGTATGCAGATGTTTTTTTGATTCAGTACAGAATATGACGGGCGGAGGGA
>CAMAJC010000172.1 GCA_945835425.1 uncultured Clostridia bacterium | reverse complement strand
CTGCGTTTTCCTGCGGAAAACAGCCGTTAGGCTGACTGAGAGGGCTTACTTCCGACTTCTTCGACAGTCTGCGGCTTTTCCAGAACTCTATTGTATAACTTTTTGAGCCAAAAGAAAAGGGCTGAAATTTAAATTCTGTCCTTTTGACAGACAAAACCGCGCTGCAGGGCAAAAACACCTCACAGCGCGGTTATTTAAAAAGCAATTAGTCATTATGGGCAGGCTCCAGCTCGCGGATTACCTTGATAACGCCGGAGGAATCGCACTGACCGTACCCAAGCTGCTGCGCCAGCCGATAGAACTGGATGCCGGTGTTCAGCGTAAAGTTGGAGATCTGGCAGTCCTGGCAAAGCTGCCGCGCCAGTTCCAGATCCTTCATGACCAGATCGATGACAAAGCCGGGTTTCAAATCGCCGGTTTTAACCTTGTTCATCTTCGCGCCGAGGATCATGTTGTTGCCTGAGCTGGTGGTCGTGACCTTATAAAAATCGTCCATCGAGATGCCGAGGTGGTCGGCCATCAGCAGCGCTTCGCCGTTGATCACCTGTGCGGTGAAGGACATATAGTTGTTGATGATCTTGATTGCCGAGCCGTGGCCCCGTCCGTTCATATAATGGAAGGTATTGCCCACTGTTTCCAGATACGGCAGCAGTCCAGCGTCCCGGATTTCCTCCTCCGCCGCGCCGATCATCAGGGTGAGCGCACCCTTTGCCGCGCCAACACCGCCGCCGCTGACCGGCACATCGATGTAAGTGACGCCCTTTTTCTCCGCCGCTTCCGCCATATTCCGGCTGTCCAGCGGCGCAACGGTACTGAAGTCGACAATAATCTGCCCGGGATGGCTGTGTTCCAGCAGCCCGTCCGGTCCGGCGACAACCGCCGTCACCTCTTTGGGACCGGGCAGCGACAGAAAGATGAGGTCGCATTTTCCCGCCAGACCGCCTGCGCTTTCCGCAACCTCCGCGCCCATGGCGGCGATTGCCTCGCAGCGTGCTCTGGTGCGGTTGAATACCACCAGTTCGCCGAATTTTTTGAGAATGTTTTCCGCCATTGGTTCACCCATATTGCCAAGGCCGATAAATCCGGGTTTATACTGCATAATCTCCATTCCTTTCCGTTGAGAAGAATAAGTGACGTTTCGTTATTTGTATTATAAATGACAACTCGTCACTTGTCAAGAGGGGATTTTCATGTTATAATACAGACAACGAACTTTTTTCGGAAAGGGCTGGGAAAATGCAGGAATTCATGCGGGCGCGCAACCCGGAACAGAAAAAACTGCGGCTGGAAGAGATCATGGCCGCGACCGACAAGCTGTTCCATGAACATTCTTATCATGATGTGACGCTGACGACGATCGCGCAGGAGCTTCATTGGTCGCGCGGCAACCTATATAAATATGTGACGACCAAGGAGGAGATTTTCCTCGAGCTGTATGCCCAGAAGCAGCTGGCCTTTGCGGAGGAGCTGGACGGCGCTCTGGCAGGGAAAACGCTTCCCGATGCGGAGTTTGCGGCTGTCTGGGCGGATGTCCTCGGCCGCCATCAGGACTATCTGCGGTACCACGGCATCCTCTCGACGATTATTGAAACCAATGTCACCCTCCAGAACCTGACGGCTTTCAAAAAGCGCTCCTATGCCGACCGGGAAAGTATCTTCGCCCTGCTGCGGAGCCAGTGTCCGGGATTGCCGGAGAAGCTGGTGCGGCAGCTGTTTTTCACCCTGCTCTACCACGGCTGCGGGCTGTACACCCATACCCACTGCACCGAGCTGACGGCGCAGGCGCTCAAAGCGGCAGGCATGCCGGTCCCAAACGACACCTTTGAGCCGATGTTTGCGGATTTTATGGTCATGTGTTTGCAATACTATAAGAAGATGGTATAAATCAAAAACGCTCCTGTATGAATCCGCAGGGGCGATGATTTACATATACATTTTGAATAGAAAACCGGGCTCCCGCTTTTTGGCAGGAGCCCGGTTTTTATTCCACTCAAATTGTTAAGCAGGCTGCGCACCAGTCGTTGTCGTCCTTCTGCTCGGTGACGGTAAAGCCGTTTTCCCGCAGGACGCTGAGGACTTCCTCCGCACGCTCGGAGATGATGCCGGAGACGATCAGCCGTCCGCCCTTTTTCAGGCAGCGGACAAACAGCGGCGCCATGCCGATGATAACGTCGGCGACGATGTTGGCGACGATCATATCCACCGGCTTTGCCGCCAGCCGCCCTGCAAGCTCCTCATCATCAAGGACGTTGCCGCAGATGATTGTCAGGTTCTCTTTTCCGACATGGTTTAAGTCGGCGTTTTCCCGGGCAATTTTGGTGGCAAGCTGGTCGATATCCACCGCCGTGACCTCACCGGCGCCCAGCAGCAGCGCCGCGATGGAGAGGATGCCGCTGCCGCAGCCCATGTCCAGCACGCTGATTCCCGCGGGCATCTGTTCATCGAGGATACCGAGGCAGAGCCGGGTGGTATTGTGTCCGCCGGTGCCGAAGGCCATGCCGGGATTGAGCCGCAGCTCCTTCTGGCCGGGTTTCAGCTCGACCTGCTCCCACTCGGGGACGATAATCAGCCGGTCGCTGATCTCGATGGGATGGTAGTATTTCTGCCAGGCGGTCTCCCATTCTTCCTGTTCCTTATAGCCGATCTCGATGGACAGCTCGCCGAGGTCGACCTCGCAGCCGTCCTGCAGCCGGGTGATATCCGACTGGATCTGCGCCATCGTCTCATGGCCCTGCGGCGTATCCGACAGGTAGAATTTGACCTTGGTGTCGCAGTGGGCCATCTCCATCAGCTTTTCATCGACATAATCCCAGTAAACGGTCGTGTCATTCAGAAAATTCTGAAAGTCAGCCGCGTCTTCGATCATGACGCAGCTGACGCCGTGCGCCATCAGGAAACCGTTGACGATCTCGATTCCCTGCGTGGTTGTTTTGATTGCAATTTCCGCCCAATTCATCTGTATAATCCCTTTCTTTTATACAATTAGTATTATAATACAAAACGTATAACGCCATTTTCTGTATCTGCTCCTATTGTACCAAACTCGTTTCCGGCTGTCAATCTGACAGGCAGTGCTCTCTTAACAAAACAGAAAATAATACACAAGGAAATTCCGAAAAATTCATTTCTTTTGCCTATTGAGAAAATAAAATTGTTTGAGTATACTAGGTGTGTAAACGTTTACATGGAAAGGATGTATCGATATGGCAAAGAAAAACGTTGTCGTCATTGGTTACGGCGGCATGGGCGGCTGGCATACCCGTATGATCGCCGGCAATAAACTGGAAAACGACGGCTACAAACCCCCGGAAGACCTCGAAAACGGCAGCGACTGCGTCAACCTGAAAGGTGTTTACGATATTAAGGAAGAAAGATGCGAGCTGGCGAGAGAACGCGGCCTTTATGTATACCCCTCCTTCGAGGCAGTTCTGGCTGACCCCGAAGTTGATATCCTGACCCTGGCTGTTCCGAACGACGTCCACAAGGACCTCGCGATCCGCGCCATGGAAGCAGGTAAGAACGTCATCAGCGAAAAGCCCGTCACCCTCTGCAGCGCTGACCTGCAGGAGATGATCGACGCTTCCGAGAGAACCGGCAAGCTCTTTACCGTTCATCAGAACCGCCGCTGGGACGAAGATTTCCTGGCGATGAAAGAGGTTTATGAGAGCGGCAAGATGGGCTATGTCTTCAACATCGAGTCCCGTGTCCACGGCTCCCGCGGCATCCCCGGCGACTGGAGACAGCGCAAGGCTTACGGCGGCGGCATGATGCTGGACTGGGGCGTTCACCTGATCGACCAGATGCTCATGATGATCCCCGAAAAGGTTTCCACCGTCTATGCGAAAATGGACCACATCACCAATGATGAGGTCGACGACGGCTTCAAGATGGACGTCACCTTCGAAAGCGGCCTCGTTTACCGCATCGAAGTCGGCACCACCAACTTTATCAACCTCCCTCGCTGGTATATGCAGGGCGCAGTCGGCACCGCTATGCTCCAGACCTTTGACACCCACAGCGGCGAAGTCGTGATCTATAAAAACGACGACGAGGGCGAAGTCAAGCCCGTTATCACCGCAGCCGGCCTGACCAAGACCATGGCTCCCCGCAAGCCCAGCTCTCTGGATCATCTGCCTCTGCCCGAGATTCATTCTCATGTCCATGACTTCTACCGCAACGTCTGCAAGGCCATCGACGGCGAAGAGCCCCAGATCGTCACCCATCCCCAGATGATGCGCGTCATGAAGCTGATGGAAGCCGCTTTTGAATCCGACAAACTCGGCAGACCCGTTTCCTTCGAATAAGCAGGCACAGCCTGCACTGGATTCGCCGCGGCCTGTGTGCCACGCACGAACCTGAGCGAGACTGCTCGGTTTTGCCGTTTATTTTCCGTAGGAAAACGCCGCCGCGGTTTGGCGGCGCGGCAAAACTAGGCTCCATGCAGTCTTCGGACATTGTACCACGCTCGATAGGAGTGGTTTTGCAGTTTATTTTCCGCAGGAAAACGACCGCAAGCCGTACGCGGTCGCTGCAAAACGAGGCTCATTGAGGGCTTCGCCGCCTTCGGACTTTGTACCACGCCCGGTAATTGAAAACCGGTACGCTCTTTTTCGGAGTGTGCCGGTTTTCTTTTGCATTGTTATTTTATAATCGGTAGGGCGGGCTGCCCTCAGCCCGCCGCGTTTTCTATTAACGCACCTGTTAGTACAAGTGTTTATTTTCTGCGTTGTAGCGGCGACCTGCGGTCGCCACCGACATGGAAAAATAAATGTATATACAGATATACATACCAGCTTGTCGATAAAGTGGAAACTCTTTCCGCCCTCTCCGGCCTACGGCCACCTCTCCCAAAGG
>CAMAJC010000171.1 GCA_945835425.1 uncultured Clostridia bacterium | reverse complement strand
TATCGAACTGTTCTTAAGAAACCTCTGATTTAATGGCTTTTCCCCCGCCGTAGGCGGGGGAAAAGCCATTGGGACACGTCTCCGAAAAAGAGAAAAACTGATTAAATCAGAGCTTCCATAAAACAATCGAGGAATCATCATGGCAAATCATTACTGCTGCCCATGCTGCGGACAGCCTACTTATCCTGTGGCGCCGGAGAATGCGCTCGCGTACATCTGCCCGGTATGTTACTGGGAAAACGATCTTTTTGTCCATACGGATGATGAACCGAGCGACGAAAACAGACAGCTCACTCTGAATCAGGCCAGAGAAAACTACCGGGAGTTCGGTATCTCTGACCCGCGGCTGCTCGAAAATCTGCGCCGTTAAGGCAGCAAATATGTTAAAACGGATGGCCGTGAAAAACACAGCCATCCGTTTTTTATATATCAGATTCTTCTGTCCAGCAGCTCCGCGTACTTTTCCCGGAACTGGTCAAAAGTTCCGTTTTCAATCGACTCGCGAATCCGCTCCATCAGGGTATTGTAGAAATAAAGGTTGTGCATGACTGCCAACCGCATGGCCAGCATCTCGTTGGATTTGAACAGGTGGCGGATATAAGCCAGCGAATGTTTCTGGCAGGTGGGGCACTGGCACTCGGTATCGATCGGGTTCGGGTCCTCGGCATATTTGGCGTTCATGATGTTGCGGATGCCGTGCCAGGTGTTTAAGTGCCCGTGGCGGGCATTGCGGGAAGGCATGACGCAGTCGAACAGATCGACCCCTCTGGCGACCGCCTCGATGATATTGCCCGGCGTGCCGACGCCCATCAGATAACGGGGCCGGTCGTCCGGCATGTAAGGCGTGACCGCCGAAATAATCCTGTACATATCCTCAGTCTTTTCACCGACCGCCAGACCGCCGATGGCATATCCGTCAAGGTCCAGCTTGGCGATTTCTTTCATATGCTCAATGCGCAGGTCTTCATAAACGCAGCCCTGGTTGATGCCGAACAGCATCTGATGGGGATTGATGGTCTCGGGCAGGGAATTGAGCCGGTCCATCTCCTCTTTGCAGCGTTTCAGCCAGCGAGCGGTTCTGTCGCAGGATTTTTTGGAATATTCATGGGTAGAAGGGTTTTCGACGCACTCGTCAAAAGCCATAGCGATGGTGGAACCGAGGTGGGACTGAATCTGCATCGAGCTTTCGGGGCTCATGAAGATTTTGCGTCCGTCGATATGGGAGGCAAAGGTAACGCCCTCTTCCTTGATTTTGCGCAGGGAGGCCAGCGAAAAGACCTGGAATCCGCCCGAGTCGGTCAGGATCGGTTTGTCCCAGCCCATGAACTTATGCAAGCCGCCCATCCGGTAGATCAGATCGTCGCCGGGACGGACATGGAGGTGATAGGTATTGCACAGCTCGACCTGGCAATGCAGGTCCTTGAGGTCGTAAGAAGATACGCCGCCTTTGATCGCAGCAGAAGTGCCGACGTTCATAAACGCGGGCATCTCGATATCGCCGTGGACGGTGGAAAAGGTTCCGCGGCGGGCACGGCCCTGCATGGTGATAAGTTTGTACATGATAAAATCCTTTCTTTCACATCAACAGAAAATGAAATGGCGCAAAGATTACCACACTTTCTCTATTTCTTTTACAAATGCGCATAAGCCCGCTTCGTCGTCCGCGGTAAAACGGTTCTTCATGGGGCTGTCGATATCCAGCACACCGACGACCTGGCCGTTTACATGGATGGGGACGACGATCTCGGAAGCAGAATCCGCATCGCAGGCAATATGGCCCGGGAATGTATGGACGTCTGCCACACGCTGCACCTTGTTTTCAGCAGCCGCCGTACCGCAGACGCCGCGTCCGAGCGGGATGATGATGCAGGCAGTGCGTCCCTGAAACGGGCCCAGCACCAGCTTGCCGTCCTCCATCAGATAAAAGCCGACCCAGTTGATGTCTGTCAGCGCCTGGTTTAGCAGAGCAGAGGCGTTTGCGAGGTTTGCCACCCTGTACGGAACGCCTTCCGTGAGGGTGCGGATTTGTTTTATCAGCAGCGGATATAATTCTTCCGGCTTTTCGGGAAACTGCATATGATTGTTTTCCATGGGACACTCCTGTTATACAATCAGCATCGCGTCGCCAAAGCTGAAGAAACGGTATTTTTCCTGTACCGCGACGTGATAAGCATTCATAATATGATCGTAACCGGCAAGAGCGGAAACGAGCATGATAAGCGTGCTTTCCGGAAGGTGGAAGTTGGTAATCAGCCCATCGATGCACTTAAATTCATAGCCGGGGTAGATAAAGATATCGGTCCAGCCCTCCGCCGCCTTGATTTCGCCGAAGAAAGTCGCGACGCTTTCCAGCGTCCGGCAGCTGGTGGTGCCGACGGCAATGACCCGTCCGCCGTTTTTCTTTGTCTCATGGATGCGGTCGGCGGTCTCCTGGCTCAGCTGGTAATGCTCTGAATGCATCTTGTGGTCGAGGACGTTTTCCTCCTTAACCGGACGGAAGGTGCCGAGGCCCACATGGAGGGTCACTTCCGCAATGCCGATGCCCTTGTCTTGCAGCCGCTGCATCAGCTCCGGGGTGAAATGCAGGCCGGCAGTCGGTGCGGCAGCGCTGCCTTTTTCCTTGGAGTAGACCGTCTGATACCGCTCTTTATCCTCCAGCTTTTCGGTAATATAAGGAGGCAGCGGCATCTGGCCGATCTCGTCGAGAATCGAGTAGATATTGCGGTCGGGCGCATGGGAAAAGCGCACAAGGCGGTTGCCGTCCTCAAAAATCTCGACAACCTCCGCTTCCAGCAGTCCATCGCCGAAAACATACTGTACGCCCAGTTTTGCCTTCTTGCCGGGTTTTACAAGGATTTCCCAGACGTCCTGCTCTTTCTGCTCCAGCAGCAGAAATTCCACATGGGAGCCGGTGTCCTTCTTCGTCCCGTAGATGCGGGCAGGGATAACACGAGAGTTGTTGACAACGAGCAGGTCTCCCGGGCGGAGCAGCTGCTCAATATCATAAAAATGGTGGTGGCCGATCTCGCCGGTTTCCTTGTTTAAGGTCATCAGCCGGGAATGGTCGCGCTGGGGAAGCGGGTGCTGCGCGATCAGCTCCTTCGGTAAATCATAGTAGAAATCGCTTTTTAACACAAAAAATCCTTCCAATCTGCCGCAAAATGCGGTTTTTCAATGGGATCGCACAAATTCGCGCGATTTTTCATTTTAATTTGCAAAAATCAATTGACACTGCGCCGCTTTGGTGTTATGATGATAACAAACTGAATAACCCTCAGGTCAGAGGCGCGGCTTGCATGAGTACATGTGCGGAGAGTACCTTCTTCTGTGAAACACATCAAAAGGGTTTGCCGCCGAAGGAAAATGTAAAGGAAAGCATTTTGCCTGGTTTGCGCGTTTAAGAGACGCCGGACTGTCATCATAGGTTTATGATGGAGAGCTGATCGGATTTGTACCACTGATTGAGTGGTACCATGACGCAGTACTTCTATTATAAGCGATGACGAGCCGGTTTTCAACCGGTTTTTTTGTTGTTTGCAAACTTTTATGGAAAATGCTGCCGCAGGTTGAAGAAAGAGAGAAAAATTTGAAAGCAGGTCTTTCAAATGGAGTTTTTGCCGGCCACAAACCGGCGGAAACGGAAAGGATTGGTTGTACTTATGAAAAACTATAACGTCGGCATCATCGGCGCTACCGGCATGGTCGGTCAGCGTTTTGCCACCCTTCTGGAGAATCATCCGTGGTTCCATGTAACGGCTCTGGCCGCTTCCGGCAGAAGCGCAGGGCAGACCTACCGCGAGGCTGTAGAGGGCCGCTGGAAAATGAAGACCCCGCTGCCTGAATCGATGGCAGATCTGGTGCTGTACGATGCGACGAACGATATCGACAAGATCGCCGAGAAGGTCGATTTTGTCTTCTGCGCAGTCAATATGCCCAAGGCCGAGATCCGCGCCCTGGAAGAAGCTTACGCGAAAAAAGAAGTCCCTGTCGTTTCCAACAACTCCGCTCACCGCGGCACTCCCGACGTTCCGATGATCGTTCCGGAGCTGAACGCCGACCACGCAGAGGTCATCCCGTTCCAGAGAAAACGCCTGGGCACCAAGAAAGGCTTTATCGCCGTTAAGTCTAACTGCTCGCTGCAGAGCTATGTCCCGGCACTGTCTCCGCTGAAAGATGCTTTCGGCTTAAAGAGCGTCCTCGCCTGCACCTATCAGGCAATCTCCGGCGCCGGCAAGACCTTTGAAACTTTCCCGGAAATCGTCGACAACGTTATCCCGTATATCGGCGGCGAGGAAGAGAAGAGCGAACAGGAGCCGCTGAAGCTGTGGGGTCACATCGAAAACGGCGTCATCGTCAATGCCGACGGCCCGGTCATCACCTCCCAGTGCCTGCGCGTGCCTGTCTCCGACGGCCACACCGCCGCGGTCTTCGCTTCCTTTGAAAAGAAGCCCACCATTGAGGAGATCAAGAAAATCTGGGCCGAGTTCAAAGGCCCGATCCACGACCTGCACCTGCCTTCCGCTCCCCAGCAGTTCATCCACTACTTCGAGGAGCCGGACCGTCCCCAGGCAAAGCTGGATCGCGATATGGACGGCGGCATGGGCGTTGAGGTCGGCAGACTGCGGGAAGATAAGCTGTTTGACATCAAGTTCGTCTGCCTGTCCCACAACACCCTGCTGGGCGCTGCAGGCGGTGCTGTCCTGACGGCCGAGCTGCTGGCTGTCAAAGGGTATTTTGACTAAACCTGTTACCTTGGAGGAATCCCATGAAAAAGAGAATTTTTACCGGCACCGGCATCGCGATCATTACGCCGATGTTTGACGATGGCAGTATCAATTATGAAGAATTTGCCCGTCTGATCGACTGGCAGATCGAAAACGGCACCGACGCCATCATCGTCTGCGGC
>CAMAJC010000170.1 GCA_945835425.1 uncultured Clostridia bacterium | reverse complement strand
ATCTACCTCGACGGCGGCTACGAGGAGGCGCAGCGGTTCGTCATGCGCTTTATCCCCGGGAACATCGACATCCAGAAGCAGTCGCCGCTTTCCGACTACAAGACCGCCCTGCAGGAGGTCGTCCAGCAGAATAAAGAGGAAAAAATCGCCTACCGGCTGGTCGATGAGCAGGGTCCCGACCACGCCAAGGTCTTTACGGCAGAGGTGCTGCTCAATTCCAACGTCATCGGCCGCGGCACCGCTTCCAGCAAAAAACAGGCGGAGCAAAACGCCGCCAAAGAAGCGCTGGAACTGATGGGCTACGAGCTGTAATGGCAGACCGCGGAACCATCGCGCTGTTTATTCCCCATATGGGCTGCCCGCACGCCTGCTCCTTCTGCGACCAGAAAAGCATTTCGGGCGAAAAGGAGCCTGTAACGCCGGAAACGGTGCGAAAGGAATTGGCGCAGGCTTTTTCACATTCTCAGCCGGAACATGTGGAAATCGCGTTCTTCGGCGGAAGCTTCACCTGCCTGCCGGAAAAGCTCATGACCGCCTTTTTGGAGGAGGCAAAGCCTTATCTGATGAGTGGACAGGCGGCGTCCCTTCGCTGCTCCACCCGTCCGGACGGCATCACGCCGGAAATCCTCGACATTCTGTCTGCATATGGGATGGAGACGGTAGAACTGGGCGCACAAAGTCTCGATGACAGCGTCCTGCGGATAAACGGCCGCGGCCATACGGCACAGGATGTTATAAAGGCGGTATCGTTGCTTCGGGAGCGCGGCTTTAAAGTGGGTCTCCAGATCATGACCGGCCTGCCGGGAGACAGCCCGGAGAGCCTTGCAAAAACTGTGGATGCAGTCGTGTCGCTGCGCCCGGATATGCTGCGGATTTATCCGACTGTCGTGGTGCGCGGAACCGCGCTGGCACGCTGGATGGAGGAAGGGCGATTCACGCCGATGGGGGTCGAAGAAGCCGTAGAGACTTGTGCGCCGATCCTCAGACGGATGAACAAAGAAAATATCCCCGTTATCCGCATGGGCCTGCACGCGGAAAAATCCCTGGAAAGGGAAATGATCGGCGGCGCGTACCACCCGGCTTTCCGGGAACTGTGCGAGAGTAGGCTTTTGCGGGAGGATGTGACGCCGGTGCTGTTTCGGCACGCGCCCGGGCCTGTGACCCTCCTTGTGCCGCCGCAGAACATTTCCCGTGCGGTCGGCCAGAAGCGGGCCAATATCGCCTACTGGCAGGAGCGCGGCTACACTGTCACCGTCTGCGGCGATGAGACGTTAAAAAACGGATTTATAATTATTTAGACAGGCAGGAACGGGATAAATGATATGTTGTAGCGGCGACCTGCGGTCGCCACCGTTTCAGCTAATTATAAATGAATAAAATGAACCAGAGAGAAAGGAGATACACGGATGCGTTTAAGTTCCCTGGAAATTCAGGGCTTCAAATCCTTTCCCGATAAAACACGCATAGATTTTGACAAAGGGCTGACCGTCGTCGTCGGCCCGAACGGCAGCGGCAAGAGCAATATCTCCGACGCCATGCGCTGGGTGCTGGGCGAGCAGTCCACCAAAACCCTGCGCGGCGGCAAGATGGAGGACGTCATCTTCGCCGGGACATCTGCCCGCAAGCCGATGGGCAGCGCGTGCGTCGCCCTGACCTTTGACAACGCCGACCGCACCCTCCCTGTGGACGAGGATCAGGTCACGATTACCCGCCGCTATTACCGCAGCGGCGAAAGCGAATACCTATTAAACGGCAAGGGTATGCGGCTGCGGGATTTAAACGAAATGCTGATGGACACAGGGCTGAGCAAAGACGGCTACGCTATGATCGGCCAGGGCCGCATCGCCGAAATCGTCTCGGCCAAGAGCAAAGAGCGCCGGGAAATCTTCGAGGAGGCCGCCGGTATCGCCAAGTACCGTTACCGCCGGGAAGAGGCCGAGCGGAAGCTGGACCAGGCGCAGGAAAACCTGCTGCGGCTGTACGACATCCTCGCCGAGCTGGAAGGACGGGTGGAGCCGCTGCGGGAGCAGTCGGAAAAGGCCGAGAAATTCCTCACCCTGTCCGAAGAAAAGAAAAAGCTGGAGATCACCCTCTGGCTGCAATCGCTCGACCAATTCCGCGCCGCCCTCAAGGAGCAGGAAAACAAATGCCTGATCGCCCGCGGAGATGCGGAGAAGTTGGAAGCAGAGGCCGAGCAGATCGAGCAGCTGATTCAGGAAACCTTTAAAAAGACCCAGGACTGCCTGACCAAAAGCGAGGAGTACCGGCATATCCGGGAAAACCTGCAAAACCGGATCGCCGCGAGACGTTCCGACCATGCGGTCCATGAAAATGAGCGCACCCACGCGCTGCTGGAACGGAAACGCATCCAGCAGCAGATGGAGGACGCCGAAGCCGCAGGAAAAGCCCGTGCTGCCGAGATTTTGCAGGCAGAGGGCCAGTGCGCGGCCATTGAGCAGAAACTGAAAAACCTCGAGACCGAGGAAGCGGAGAAAAAATCCCGGCAGCAGCAGCTCCTGCTCCAGGGCAAGGATTTTGACTCGGAGGCCGGGGATATCCAGAACCAGCTTTCCCAGTTGACCCTCGATATCTCCCGCAGCAGCATGACCATCTCCGCTTCGACCCGCACCCTTGAAGAGGAACGGGAACGCCTTTCCCAGTCGGAGCAGCAGATGGAAGTATCCGCCGCGAAAATCGAGGAGCAGAGAAGCGCCATCGAAGAGCTGGATGGGCTGCTCGCCGAAATCGAGGAGCGGAAAACCGCTCTGCAGAACGGCATCGCGGGCTTTCAGATGAAGCTGGACAGCAAGCAGTCGGCTCTCAGTAAACTCCAGCAGCAGTATCAGGACCTCGATCTGGAGGAAAAAGGCAAGCTTCAGCGGGCGAACCTGTTAAACGACCTGGAAGAAAACCTCGAAGGCTTTGCCCATTCGGTCAAGGCCGTGATGGGCTGGCAGAAGCATGGCCAGCAAAAAGGCATCCATGGGACGGTGGCGCAGCTGCTCACCGTGCCGGAAGAATACGCCCTTGCCATTGAAACGGCGCTGGGCGGCGCACTGCAAAACGTCGTCGTCGCCGATGAGGAGACCGCAAAGGCCTGTATCCGCAGGCTGCAGCGCGACCGGGCAGGCCGGGCAACCTTCCTGCCGCTGACCTCGGTCAAGGGGACGCTCTTGTCTCAGCCGGGTCTGGAAACGGAACCGGGATATCTGGGGCTGGCGTCCGAGCTGGTGCAGTTCGACCCGGCGTATGAAGGGATCGTGCGGTTTCTGCTCGGCAGAATCGTCATCGCCGAAGACCTCGACTCCGCCACCGAAATGGCCAAGAAAAACCGCTACCGTTTCCGGGTCGTCACCCTCGACGGCCAGCAGGTCAACGTCGGCGGCTCCTTCACCGGCGGCAGCGCAGCCCGAAATCAGGGCCTTCTCAGCCGCCGCGGCGAAGCGGACAAGCTCCGCGCCGAAGCCGAGGGCATCCGGAAACAGAAAAACGACGTCGCGGCCAAAGGCAAGGCCGCACGGGCCGAGGTGGACGGCATCGCCGCTCAAATGGAGGGCGCACGCAGCGAACTGATCGTCGCCGGTGAGGACGGCATCCGCTTTGACGGAGAGAAAAAGCGCTGCGAAACCGAACTGGCTGCCGCTTATGAACGGGTGGAAACCCTGAAAGGGGAAATCGCCCAGAGCGGGGAAAAGATCGCCGCGTTGGAGCGCGAAATCCAGTCGGCGAGAGATACCCTTGCCGCAGACCTGTCCCGCAAACGGGAACTGAGCGAACAGCTCTCGACCCGGCAGGGCTCGCAGGATGAGCTGTCCGGGCTGCTGGAAGAGGTAAACGCCCAGCTTTCCGAGCTGTCCATCCAGCGGGTCGTCCTGCAAAAAGACCTCGAGACCGCGCAGGCACAGGTGGAGGCGCTGAAACAGCAGAAAACCGACGCCGCCCAGCAGCGGGAGCAGATGCAGGTCGAGCTTACAGCGCTTGACGCAAAACTCGAGAATTTGCAGCAGGAGATGAAGCGCTGCAAAGAGGACGTCGAGACCTTTACGGCCCAGATCGAGGACTACGAAAAGAAAAATGAACAGCTGCTCGCCCTGCGCACCAAGCTGGAGGGTGAGACCATCTCCCTGCGCCAGCGCTCCCGCGAAGCCTCTATCCGCAAGGAAAAAGCCGCCGGAGAGATGGCAAGGCTGGATGAGCAGAAGCAGACTATCCAGCGGGATTATGACCAGCTGGTCTCCCGGCTGTGGGAGGAATATGAGCTGACCCCGAGAGAGGCGGCAGCCCTGCGGGTTGAGCTTTCCGATCCGTCGGACGGCAGCCGCAGGCTCGGCATCCTGAAAAACGAGATCAAGGCGCTCGGCTCCATCAACGTCGCCGCCATCGAGGAGTATAAGGAAGTCTCCCAGCGGTATGCTTTCCTTGGCGAGCAGGTGAACGACGCGAAAAACGCGCGGGATGAGCTTTTGCAGCTGATCGATAAGCTGACCGGCGAGATGAAGGAAATCTTCGGCAGCGCTTTTAAACAGATCAACCAGAACTTTGGGGAAATCTTTACGGAACTGTTCGGCGGCGGACACGCGGAGCTGCGGCTGGACGACCCGGAAGACCTGCTGGAATGCGGCATCGAGATTATCGTGCAGCCGCCCGGCAAAATCATCAAAAACCTGGCGGCGCTTTCGTGCGGCGAACAGGCGATGGTGGCCGTCGCGATCTATTTTGCGATCCTCAAAATCAGGCCGGCGCCGTTCTGCGTGCTGGACGAGATCGAAGCGGCGCTGGACGACGTAAACGTCACCCGCTACGCCGAATATTGCCGCAGCATCTCCGACAAGACCCAGTTTATCTTAATCACCCACCGCCGCGGCACAATGGAAGAAGCCGACGTGCTCTACGGCGTTACCATGCAGGAAAGCGGCGT
>CAMAJC010000169.1 GCA_945835425.1 uncultured Clostridia bacterium | reverse complement strand
CGGCCAGGTGAAGGAAAAGATCGAAAGATAACAGATAAACAAAACAGCTGCAAACTTCATTTAGAAGTTTGCAGCTGTTTTACTGTGTATCAGTGCTGGATTTCGATGTCGTCGCCGCCGAGCTTAAAGCCGGGTGCGCAGACGACGTGTTTCTTGATCAGTTCGTTGTCGTGGTTGTGACGGACTTCGCAGACCTCGTCGAAGATCATGCAGGCTTCGTCGCCGGGCTGGCAGGCAGGCCATGCAGGCAGGGACGGGTCGTTCGGGTTGCCGTATTTGGCAAAGTTGGTCCATGCCGAGAACATCTGGTGCTCCAGTTCATCGGAGACGCCGGCCTTGCAGCAGACCGGAACCCGCTCGGTGTTGTGGAAGACGAAGGGGATCTCGGAGCAGTGCCAGGGACCTGCGCCCTCGTCGATGGGGAACTCGTAGGTGAACATATAGGAATAGGTGGGAGATTCCTGATGGACCGATTTCTTTGCGATGAAGTCCTTGGTGGGCGCACGGAAAGCGGAGTCCAGGGTTACGAGGTCGCAGAGATTCTTGCCGGGGTAAGCTTTCTGGAACAGCTCGATCATCTCGTCGGCGTTGTCTTCGCCGTAGAAACCGGCGACCATCGCTCTCGCTTCTGCAGCGGTCATGGTGTTGCGGTCGGGTCGGCCGGGAGCAAAGCCCATGAATTCGTCCAAAACGGTGCCGATCATGACCGGAATGGTCTTGGCGTGGTCGGTAAAGCCGACCAGACGGGGATCGCCTGCGTAATATTCATTGGGGACGGGGTTGCCGCCGACATAGTGGCCGGCCATCATGGCTGCGGGCATGACCTTGTTGTAGGCGTCCGCCATCTTGGCGTAGGGGATGGTCTCCAGTTCTTCGACGTCCTTCAGGCCCAGTTCTTCCATCATAGCGTTTACGATGTAGGTGCCGTCGGTCTTGGGTGCGTTGGCAGCGTCGATGCCGAAGCCGATGCCGTCCAGCAGGCCGGACTGGATGATGCCCTTATGGAACAGGCCGTCTGCCTCCGCGATCTGCATCAGGTTCCAGACCTTCATGCCGCCGCCGGACTGACCGAAAACAGTGACGTTTTCGGGGTCGCCGCCGAAAGCAGCGATATTTTCATGGATCCATTTGAGCGCTGCGACCATATCCGCGTCGCCTGCGTTTGCGGAGTTAGCGTACTTCTCGCCGAAGGGAGAGAGGTCCATATAGCCCAGGATGTTCAGGCGGTGGTTGATCGAAACAACAACGACATCGCCGTATTTGCTCATGTTGTCGCCGTCGTAAGCCTGCTGCTCAATGGAAGAACCGGCTGCAAATCCGCCGCCGTGGAGCCAGACCATAACCGGCTTTTTGGCGTCTTTATCGATCGACTGGGTCCAGACATTGAGGTACTGGCAGTTTTCGTCCATGGGCCAGTAGCGGTGGGGAACCTTCATTTCGCCTGCGCCGGGCTTGTCCTGGGTGAGCATCGGGCAGACATAGCCGTAGCCGAGAGCGTCCTTGACGCCTTCCCAGGGCTCGACGGGTGTCGGCTGCTGGAAACGTTTTGCGTCGGCATATTTGATGCCGTAGAAGGTGTAGGTACCGTCCAGCCGGAAGCCGCGCAGCTTACCGGCGCTGGTATCGACAACGGTGGTGGAATTGCAGACAAACTGTTTTGCCATAATAAAAACTCCTTTTAAGTGCTCCGGCGCAAACCGGAAAACACTTTCTGCGATATGTTTCTTACATTATACCGTTTCATCCGCGCAGATACAACATAAATTTTATCGTAAATGCGCCTTTTTTTATCTGCTTTGCAGGAAAATATTATCAGTGCTCAATCTTGGTCTTGGCAAAGGAGAACTGCGGCCCATACTGAGCAGCTACTTTCAGCAGTTCGTCGTCGTGGTTGACGCGGACTTCACAGTTCTCATCAAAGATCATGCAGGGCTCCTCACCGGGCTTGCAGGCAGGCCATGCGGGCAGAGACGGGTCATTCGGGTTGCCGAACTTAGCAAAGTTGACAAAGGCGGACGAGACCTGATGCTCCAGACGGTCGGAAACACCGGGCAGGTTGCAGACGGGAACCCGCAGCGCATTGTGGAAGACAAAGGGGATGTCGGCGCAGTGCCAGGGGCCGGAACCGGCGTCAATCGGGAAGGTATAGGTAAACTGATAGGAATAGGTCGGGGACTCGGTGGAATGGGCGTGGAGGTCAAGGAGCTTCTTGGTGGCCGGACGCATGACCGTGTCGATGATCATCAGCTCGCAGAGGGTCTTGTCCGGGTACGCTTTCTTGAACAGTTCGATCGCTTCGTCGGCGTGCTCGCCGTAAACAGCCGCGACCATCGCTTTGGCTTCCTCGTCGGTCATGGTCAGGCGGTTCGGGTTGCCGGGACCGAAGCCCAAAAACTCGCCGAGAACGGTGCCTGCCATCAGCGGAACGGTCTTTGCGTGGTCGGTAAAGCCGATGACAAAGGGGTCGCCCAGATAGTAATCGTTGGGAGCAGGGCCTGCGCCGCCGATATAGTGGCCTTCTGCGGCAACTGCGGGGCTGACCTTGTTGTAAGCTTCCGCCAGGTCGGCGTAGGGAACGGTTTCCAGCTCCTCGACCTCTTTCAGCTTCAGCTCTTCCATCAGCGCCTTGACGATGTAGGTGCCGTCGGCTTTCGGCTCAGCCTTGCGGTCCATAACGCCGGACATGACAATGCCTTTCTGGAACAGGCCGTCCGCTGCGGGCGTCTGCATCAGGGTGTAAACCTTCATGCCGCCGCCGGACTGACCGAAGATGGTGACATTTTCGGGGTCGCCGCCGAAAGCAGCGATATTTTCATGGACCCACTGAAGCGCCGCAACCATGTCGGCGTTGCCGGCGTTGCAGGAGTTTGCGTATTTCTCGCCGAAGGGAGAGAGGTCCATATAGCCGAGAATGTTCAGCCGGTGGTTCAGCGTGACGACGACGATATCGCCGAACTTGGAGAGGGCGTCGCCCTCATAGGCGACCTGCTCGATCGAAGAACCGGCGAAGAATCCGCCGCCGTGGAGCCAGACCATGACCGGCTTTTTGGCGTTTTTGTCGATCGACTGGGTCCAGACATTGAGGTACTGGCAGTTTTCGTCCATGGGCCAGTAGCGGTGGGGAACCTTCAGCTCACCGGCGCCGGGCTTGTCCTGGGTCAGCATCGGGCAGACATAGCCGTAGCCGAGGGCGTCCTTGACCCCTTCCCAGGGTTTAACAGGAGTCGGCTGCTGGAAACGCTTGGCGTCGGCGTATTTGATGCCGTAGAAGGTGTAGGTGCCGTCCGCGACGAAGCCGCGCAGCTTACCGGCTTTGGTCTGGACGATGGGGGTGGTGGAGGTGCAGACATAGTTTCTTGCCATAATAATCTCCTTTGCGATAGAAAAAAATAGAAACGTAACTTTCTTACATTTCACGGTACGAATAATTCCAGGGAGCTTTTGCCCTTCCCTGGAATACGGAAATGTAACGTTCTTTCATTATTATATCGGATTCCCATTACAAAAACAATGTACATATTGACCATGAATTTATCCGGAATTTCGTTTATTTTACCATTAGTATGTTCATTTATCTGAAAATTCCGGGTATTTTGCCGGAAATGCGGGCCCATACAGCGCCGGACGGCCAAAAAACGGAGAAAGGTTTGCAACAAGCCTCCGACGGGTGTATAATAAACGGGAACGAAAGGGGTGAGGGCTTTTGCATATCAAGACACAGAGCGAGTGGGAAGAGGAGATGGCGCGGAAAATTCTGGATGTTGTCCGGTCGGAGCTGTACCTGTCGCTGCGGTATATGGACGCGGCGCTTTCCAAGATGCCCTGGGCGGCCGACGAGCAGATTCACACCTTCGCTACCGACGGAGAGACGCTCTTTTTTTCGACCGAACAGCTGCTGCGGGTCTGGAAACAGAATCCGGTTTTCTGCAACCGGGCCTATCTGCACAGTATCCTGCACTGCATCTTCCGGCATTTATGGCTGCGCGGCAACCGAGAGCGGGTGCTGTGGGATTTGGCCTGCGACATCGCGGTCGAGCGGGTCATCGATTCGCTGAACCTGCCTGCGCTAAAACGTCCGCTCAGCTGGACTAGGCAGAAAACCGAAAAAACGCTTTCTGAGGAAGGAATCGTCGCACCGGCTGCCGTCTGCCGCTGGCTGCGAACGCGGGACAAAAGGGAACTGGAAACCCTGCGCCGGGAATATTATGTGGACGACCACCGCTTCTGGCCGCAGGAGACCGAGCTGGCCGCCAACCCCAGCGCCGGTGAGGACTGGCAGAAGCTCGGCTCCCGGATGGAAAATGAGCTGGAAACCCACGGGCAGGAGGCCGGTGACGGTGCGGAACTGATTGCCGCCCAGATCCGCGCGGCCAAAAGTAGGCGCAGCTATCAGGATTTCCTGCGGAAGTTCTGCGCCCTGCGGGAGGAACTCCACATCGACCCGGACAGCTTTGATCTGGGGTTTTATACCTACGGGCTGTCGCTGTACGGCAACCTGCCGCTGATCGAGCCGCTGGAAAGCCGGGAAGAGATGCGGATTGAGGAGTTTGCGATTGTGATTGACACAAGCTATTCGACCAGCGGAGAGCTGGTGCGGGCATTTCTGCGGGAGACTTTTACGCTGCTGCAAAAAAGCGGGGTGTTCGCCCAGCGCTGCCGGATACGGGTACTGCAATGCGACGACGGCGTTCGGGACGATATCCTCATCACCAGCCCGGAGCAGATGGAGCGCCTGAGCAATAGTTTTACCATCGCAGGCGGCGGCGGAACCGATTTCCGTCCGGCGTTCCGGTATCTGGAGCAGTTACGGCAGGAAGGCGCCTTTTCCCATCTGCGCGGGATGCTCTACTTCACCGACGGCAAGGGCATTTACCCCACCAAGCGCCCGCCCTGGGACACCGCCTTTGTCTTCGTCGGCGACCGCACCCAGCAGGAAAACGAGTCATCTCTTCCCGGCTGGGCCATGCG
>CAMAJC010000168.1 GCA_945835425.1 uncultured Clostridia bacterium | reverse complement strand
TCTCCGTTCTGCACTCTCCACACTCCGTTCAAGTTCTTCTTTGGTGACGGGGGTAAAGCGTCCGGACTGCACTTCAAAGATCCGGCCGCCTGCCATACGAAGGGAGTTTGCCACGTCGCAGCAGGTGATAAAGACCTGGAAGCCCCTGATCCGGTTGAGCAGGTAATCCTGTCTTCCGGGGTCCAGTTCGCTCATGACGTCGTCTAAGAGGATGACCGGATTTTCTCCGGTGACGCCTTTTAACAGCATTGCTTCCCCGATTTTTAAAGCGATCGCGCAGCTGCGCTGCTGGCCCTGGGAGCCGTAGAGTCTGGCCGAAAGGCCGTTGACGGCGATATCGAGGTCGTCCCGGTGGATACCGGCGCCGGTAAACCGCAGACGGATATCCTCTTCCAGATGGTTTTCCAGCTTTTCCCGGTAAAGGGCGATGAGTTCTTCAGAATAGACCTGCAGCGGCACGCCTTTTGGGAAAACGGAGGATTCATAGGTGAGGGAAAAGGTCTCTTTATCCCCGGTAAAGCCCCGGTAGACCGTTTCCGCCAGCGCGGAGAGCTTCACAAGGTAATCCTGCCGCAGGATGGAAATGGCCGTGCCGATTCTGCACAGCTGCTCATCCCAGATGGAGAGCATCTCCCGGGCGGTATCGAGGGAGCAGCTGCCGCCCTTGCCGATCTGTTTCAGCAGAGCGTTGCGCTGCTCCAACACCCCTTCATACTGGGAGATGTACCGCCCATAGACCGGTTTGATCTGACTGATGGCGATATCGAGAAAAGCACGGCGTTCAGCCGGTCCTTCTTTGACAAGGGAGAGGTCCTCCGGATGGAAGACGACGCAGGTAAACTCGCCGGTCAGCTCGGAAACGCTGCGCAGCGGCATCCGGTTGAGGAGGATTTTTCTTTTGTCGCCGCCGGAGTCATAGGTGATCTTCTGTTCCCGTTCCCGGTCGGCAAAGGTGAGATGCACCCGGAAAATCTTTTCGCCGAACCGCGTCATCTGGTTTTCCCGGGCGCCGCGGAAGCTGCGGTTGCCGCTGCAGAGCCAGATGGCTTCCAAAAGGTTTGTCTTCCCCTGGGCGTTGGCGCCGTAGATAACGTTGACCCCTTCACAGGGAGACAGGGAAGCCGCGGCGATATTCCGGAAATTTTCCAGTTCCAGATGGGTGATCCGCATACCCTCAGCCCTTTACAATGATTTCGACGCCGGGCAGGGTGACGATGTCCCCGGGGAAGATTTTTTTGCCGCGGCTGAGGCAGAGCTCGCCGTTGAGGCGCACCTCCTCGCCGAGGATCATCTCCTTGGCCTGCCCGCCGCTTTCGGCCAGGCCCGCATATTTCAGCAGCTGGTCCAGCCGGATCCAGAGGGTTTTCAGTTTTACATATTTAACGGTCATCTTTGAGCCTCATGGGCATGACGAGGAAGGTGAAGCTGTCCCCTTCCAGCGGCATGATCTTGATGGGAGAAAGGGTGGAGCCCAGCTCCAGCAGGACCTGGTCTTCCCCGCTGGCCTTGAGGGCGTCGATCATATACCGGTCGTTGAAGCCGATCCGGAGGGAGTTGCCTTTTAAGTCGGCAGGGATCTGGTCGTCGATCTTGCCAAGGCTTGTCTCGCAGGAGACCTGGATGATGCCGGTGTCGGAATCAAAGTTTGCCCGGATGGGATTTTTGACCTTCTCGCTGATAATGATGGAGGCACGGGAGATACTGTCCATAAAGGCGCGGGTGGAAACAACCGCCGTGGTCGTGCCTTTCCCGGGGATGGCGACGCTGTAGTCGATGAAGTCGCCTTCGAGCAGTCTCGAGATCATCGTAAACCCGCAGCAGGAGAAGAGGATGTGGCGGCTGCCGACGCCGATGGATACCGGCAGGGAGCCGTCTTCTTTATCGGAGGTGAAGCGTGCGGACAGCTTCATAAATTCCGACAGGGTCTTGCCCGGGACGATGAATTTGAAGTTTTCGATGGCGCCGACCGCTTCCTTGCGCAGGGCAAGGCGCTTGCCGTCGACCGAAACGAGGTAGAGCACCCCGTCCTTCCCTTCAAACAGGGTGCCGGTCAGAGCCGGGAAAGCGGTGTCCTGGGAAACGGCGAACAGCGTTTCGGAGATCATGCTGCGCAGGGTGGCGTTTTCCAGTGCAAAGCTGTGCTCGGGGTCGATCTTCGGGATTTCGGGATACTCCTCGGCGCTCATGCCGACGATGGTGAACTGGGCGCTGCCGCCGGTGATAACGGTCAGCAGCTTGTCGTCGACCGAAAGGCGGAGCGGTCCGGCAGGCATTTTATTGATGATCTCGCTGAAAAGCCGGGCGTTTAAAATGACGTCGCCCTCTTCCGCCGCCGACAGGTCAACGGTTTTGGTAATACCCAGTTCGGTATTATAGCCGACGACCGTCAGGACGGTGCCTTTGACGCTTAAAAGAATACACTCCAAAGCTACCAGCGTGGATTTGGCCGATACAGCGGGAGAAACGCTGTTGACCGCTTCGCACAGCGCAGCTTTATCGCAGGTAAATTTCATGGCGGTTCCTTTCTGTGATTTCTCTCTTGTAACATTTCGTTATCCTCCCGCAAGTTAAGGCTACGATCCTGCAAATCTGTTCTGCAATAAAGATGGGAGCGCGGGAGCATTCATATAATAGAAAAACAAATAGTAATAATAGTAATAAATAGTAACCGTAGTAGGGCCCGTGAAAAAGTGAGTTTGTCCGTTTTTTACAGGTTTTCCGCAGTCTTTAAATGCCTGTAAAAGCCCGTCCCTGCTGGGTTTGCAGCGATCGGCGCCCACCATGGGCTGACACGGTATTTTATTCCTGCTGCTCTCCTTGAATAAAACTGCAAAAGTTGGGAACAATGCGGCAGGAAATCCTGCGCTGTCAGCTTTTGTGAGCAAATGTGAATGGGAAAACTTTTCTTTTTCACAAAGTGTTGGAGGAAAACGGCCGGTTTATGCAGAAAATACGCGGTTTTCTGCAAATGATGGTTGTCCACAATCCGCACCGATTTTCCGCCGGTGAGAAAATGAGGAAAAGCAGATTTTCTGCGGAAATGCGCGGACTTGCAGATAGTGATTTTCCACATAAGCAATGTCGAAAAAGCGACTCACACCATAACAAATCTTTATTACTTTGCGCGGATGTTGCGGATCAGGTCCTCGATGATTCCACGCTCATGTGGATTTGTCTTCATCGTCTCCTGCACCTTTTTCAGGGTATAGACGATGGTCGTGTGGTCGCGGTTGCCGAACTCCTGGCCGATCTGCTTCATCGGGATCTGGGTGATTTCCCTTACTATATAAATAGCGATCTGCCGGGCGTTGCTGATGGGACCGCTGCGCTTGTTGGAACGGATGTCCTCCGGCGATACGTCGAAGGTCCGCCCGACCTCCTCGATGATCTTTTCGACGGTGACCGGGACCGGCTGCTCGTCGTTTAAGATCTCGCGGATGACGCTTTGGGCATGGGGCAGGGTGATCGGTTCGTGGGTCAGCATCTTGTTCAGGTTCAGCTTTTTGACTGCGCCCTCCAGCTGGCGGATGTTGCTTTTCAGCTTGCTGGCGATGAAGCTGACAATCTCGTCGGGGATGTCCAGCCCCAGCAGCTCCGCTTTCCGCTTGATAATCGCGATACGGGTCTCGATGTCGGGCGGCGAAATGTCCGCCAGCAGCCCCGATTCAAACCGGGTCTTTAACCGGTCGGTCAGGGTCTGGACCTCTTTGGGCGGACGGTCGGAGGTGATGACGATCTGCTTGTTGTGCATGTACAGATCGTTGAAGGTATGGAAGAACTCTTCCTGGGTCTGGGTCTTGCCGGACAGGAACTGGATATCGTCGATCAGCAGGAAATCCGCGTTGCGGTAGGTCTGGCGCAGGACTTCGGTGCTCTGCTGGGCGATATGATAAATGACTTCGTTGGTGAAGTTTTCGCTGTTGGTGTAGATGATATTGAGGCCGGGGTTGCGCTTTTCGACCTCGTACTTGATCGCCATCAGCAGATGGGTCTTGCCCAGACCGCTCGGCCCATAGATAAACAGGGGGTTATAGGGCTTGGGCGCGCTGAAGTTGGCGGTGGCGATGGATTTGCAGGCGGTATAGGCAAATTCATTGCGGCTGCCGACGATGAAGTTTTCAAATGTGTAGGCGTAGTCGCCGTCGGGACAGTCATCTTCCGGCCGGATCACCGGCTCGGCAGGCTTTTCTGCAGCGGCGGGACAGACACTTTCGGCCGGAACAGAGGCGTCTGCCCCTGCGGACGGCTTTGCTTTTTCCGCCGGGACGCCGGACGGCTGGGCAGGCGCTTCCGCTGCCATCTGGTCTGCGGAGATGAATTTGATCGTGACGTCGAAGCCCATCACTTCGTCGAGGGCGTCTTTGATCCGGGACTGATAGTTGTGCTGCAGGGTGCTGCAGTGGAAGGCGGTCGGCGCCATCAGGGTTACGACATTGTCCTGCAAGCCCACGGCCTGGATCGGTTCGATCCAGAGCTTATACGCCGCGTCCGAGAGATTCTCATGGATGCTGCTTTTGACAATATTAAACACTTCGGAGAAGGACTCCATAGGGGAAAAGTCCCTCCTTTGGCATGGAGATTACCGACGGCAGCGTGAAAAAGAGCGAGAGAAAAATAAAGGCGCACGAACTGACCATTCGTCGCGGCCGGCGGTGAAATACCTGGGAAAAGGTGCGGCGGAATCTGCCTTTAAACAGCGCAGCTGCCGGAAAAACCGGTTTTGACAGGCTGTGAAGATACCCTTTTGTGGAAAAACGGAAAAATCAGGACGACTTTTATTTTTTCACAGCAGGTGGAAAGACAAACTGCCGCAATCTAACATTTATTATAGCACAAATTCCACCGGCGGGCAAGTTTTCCACATTATTTTTATGTGGAAAAATCCGTGAACTTACGCAAAAGTTGTTTTCCGTCCGCACACATATTTTTCTGCCTTTCATGGGCGCACAGACTATGGGCAGAGTGTGGAGAGTAAGGGACAGAGT
>CAMAJC010000167.1 GCA_945835425.1 uncultured Clostridia bacterium | reverse complement strand
AGCAGTTTTTATCCGCCCTCCACAGACGGACATCTACAAATCCGGATTCTTTTTCATTATAGCATCTGCCGGCCGCAAATAAAATGCGTAATCTGTAAACTTTCCTGCGCCGCAGGGCCTTTTTCGGCAAATTTCCCTTTATCTGCAAATTTCCGGCGGCAATCTTCCGCATTTTCTCTGTACAAAACCGTTTTTTTCCTGTATAATGATAAACAGTAAATAAAGTAAGAAGGTGAACGATTTGCCCATCGGAATTTTAGTGAATTCCTGCGCAATCCTGATCGGCGGGCTGCTGGGCGCCGCGGTCGGGAACAAAATCCCGGAGCATATCCGCGCATCCCTTCCCCTCGCCTTCGGATGCTGCTCGATGCTCATGGGCATTACCAATATCCTCAAAATGAAAACGATGCCGGCGGTCGTCCTGGCGATCATCATCGGGACAATCATCGGCGAGATTTTCCGGCTGGAGCTGCGGTTCCAGCAGCTGGGCAGCTATTTTGGGCCGCGGGTCGCAAAGCTGTTCCATGCGGACATGAGCGGGGACAATGAAGCGGTTCTGACCGATTTTGTCTCGGCGCTGGTCCTTTTCTGCGCCAGCGGCACCGGCATTTTCGGTGCACTGCAGTCGGGCTTAAACGGCGACCACACCCTGCTCATCACCAAAGCCATCCTCGATTTCTTTACGGCGGCCGTTTTCGCCGTGACCGTCGGGTACCTGACCGCCTTTATCTGCCTGCCGCAGCTGGCGATCATGCTGCTCCTTTTCGCCAGTGCAAAGCTGCTGATGCCGGTCATTTCGGATACGATGCTGATGGACTTTATGTGCTGCGGCGGCGTGCTGGTCTTTGCCACCGGCTTCCGGATCGCCAAGATCCGCAACTTCCCCATCGGCAGCATGATTCCGGCCATGATCCTGGTCATGCCCATTTCCGCCCTTTGGAACAGCTTTATTGCGCCGCTCGTAAGCTAAATACAGTGTGAAGAGTGGAGAGTGAAGAGTGGAGTTATGGTGTGCGCCGGTTCGGCGCACGATTTAATAACGCCGTTCCCGAAAGGAAGCGGGCAAATAACTGATAACTTCGTTCTCGCTCGTTTTCATGTTGAGTTTTTCTGTCCATATGAACAACGCATCCTTCGGGCGGAGAACAGCGTCAGATATTTGCTTTTTATCCTGCGTGAACAGAATAATTAAATTCATGGCGCGAACCGCGCCATACCTTCACTCCACTCTCCACTCTTCACACTCCACTCTGAGCAATACTCTCCACACTTCACTCTTATAAAAAATTCAGACTTTCCCGGCAAAAAATTCAGAAACAATTCATACGAATTGGCCCAAACTATGCCAAAATACCCATATACACCTGACGGCGGCTGCGCTCCGCAAGGCCGGCAGGGCGCCCGGAGGACGCAGAAAGGATTATCCCATGCCACGATTTTTCATCCCGCCGGTGTCCGGCGACATTGTCACCCTGACCGGTGAGGACGCGGCCCATATCAGCCGTTCGCTGCGGATGCGGCCGGGCGAAGTGATCACCCTTTCGGACGGCGCGAGCATCGATTATGAAGCGGAGCTGATTGAAACCGGCAGCGAAGTGACTGCCCGGATTTTGTCCCGCTTTCCCTGCAAAGCCGAACCGCAGGCGAAGATCACCCTTTTCCAGGCGATGCCCAAGGGCGACAAGATGGAGTTCATCATCCAGAAGGCGACCGAGCTGGGCGTCAGCGTCATCCAGCCGGTTCTCACCTCCCGGTGTGTCTCCCGGCCGGACGATAAGTCGATGAAGAAAAAACTGGAGCGCTACCAAAAGATCGCCCGTGAAGCAGCCGGCCAGAGCGGCCGCGGCATTATCCCGGAGGTTTTACCCCTCGTCACCCTTGCCCAGGCAGCGCAGCGTTTGCCCGCAAAGACCATCTTTTTCTATGAAAAAGGCGGTGCGCGGCTTGCATCGATTATCACGCCGGAGGATAAGGAGATCGGCATGATCATCGGGAGCGAGGGCGGTTTCTCCCAGGAGGAAGCGGATTTCCTCGCGGAGAAAGGGGCATACACCGCGACCCTCGGCGCGCGGATTTTACGGTGCGAGACTGCGCCGATCGCCGGATTATCGGTTATCCTGTCACTGACAGGCGATATATAAAACATTCCCAGAAAGGAAGGCATCATATGAAAAAAAGCTTTTGGATTTCGCTGATCGCCGGCATGGCTGCTGTAGCCGCCGCTGCTGTCGCCATTGCGGCCCTTGTACGCAGAAAGACCGAGTCCATCGCACAGGAACTGGACTTTGAACCGGATGATGATTATTTTGAGGTCGCGGACGACGACTGCGAAAACTGCGACGAATGCTGCTACACCTGCGGTCCCGACGACGACGCGGAAGAAGCAGAAGAACCGGCTGAAGAAGAAGTTTCCACTTCTGTCGAAGAAGAGCCGATCGAAATTCCCGAAACCGAAAAGGAACCGGAAGCATAATTTTTCCGGTAAAATGACAAAACCCGCAGCTTACTTAGCTGCGGGCTTTCATTTTACCGGAAAAAATCAGGCGTTGAAAACATACTTGTCCAGACGGTCCATCGCCTCGATGACCAGGCTATGCGGAACAGCGAGGTTTAAGCGGATCGCATAGGGACGGTGGAAGGGACGGCCATCCTGCCAGACAACGCCGACGGCGACGCCTGCCTTGAGAAGATCATCCATCTCCATGTTATGCGCCTTGCACCACTCCTCGCAGTCGAGGTAAAGCATGTAAGTGCCCTCGGGCTTGGCAAGGGAAACGCCTTTGAAATGGGTGGTGATGTAGTCATAGGCGTAGTTTACGTTGTCCGAGAGGACCTCGCACAGCTCATCGACCCACTGGGCACCCTCGGGCTTGTAGGCACCGATCAGGGCGTGCATGCTCAGTACGTTCATCGAGTTATAATGGGTGGTGCGGGCCTGGGCGTCGACACGGTCGCGGAGGTAGGCGTTATAGATGATATGGTAAGAGCCGATCAGACCGGCCAGGTTGAAGGTCTTGGAAGGCGCGTAGATGGCGATGGTGCGCATTTTTGCGTCCTCACTGACCGACTGGGTGGGGGTATGCTTGTTGCCGTTCAGAATCAGGTCGCTCCAGATCTCGTCGGAAATGACGATGCAGTCGTTGGCCTTGTAGACCTCCATGGCCTTTTCGATCTCTTCCTTCTCCCAGACGCGTCCGGCAGGGTTGTGGGGGTTGCAGAAGATCGCCAGATGGATATGGTTTTCCTTGATCTTGCGGTCCATATCCTCGTAGTCCATCCGCCATACACCGTTTTCATCCCGCACCAGGTCGGAATGGACGATTCTGCGGCCAGCGTTATTGAGGGTGCCGGTGAAGCCGATGTAGGTGGGAGAATGGAGCAGGACCGCTTCGCTGGGGGCAGTGAAGGCCATGACTGCGGAAGCCACGCAGCCCAGAACGCCGTTTTCGTAGCCGATCGCGTCGGCGGTCAGACCTTCGACGCCGTTGCGGGTTTTCTGCCAGTTGATAATGGAATCATAGTAGGCGTCGGACGGGCGGAAGTAACCGAAAGCGGGATGTTTGGTGCGTTCGATGATCGCTTCCTGGATCGTCGGGACCGTCGCGAAGTTCATATCGGCGACCCACATCGGGATTCTGGTGTAGCCTTCCTTAATCTCGGCGCCGGGAATCGGAATGACGTCGACTGCGATGGAGTCCTTGCCGGCACGGTCCATGATCGTGGTAAAATCGTATTTCATTTTACTGTACCCCTTTCAAATTCAGCGGATATACGACTGATTCTGCGTAGCTTCCCCTGTTTGTTCCTTTTTATCTTAGCACACCGGCGGTCAGTTTTCAATGGGTTTTCGGGAGAAATACAGTCTATGCATTTTAAGTCATAAAAAATCGCAGATTTTTCGGACATATTTGTATTTATGCAAGTATTTACACCTTGTTTTGAATTTTATATGTTGATTATTATTCAAAATCAAGAATCTCTTTTCATGACAATTATCCGGAATACGGACATTTGACAGGGAAAAGTTTGGCGATTCCCCTAAATGGAAAGGAGCCTTTTCCTGCATCTTCCCTGCAAATCCGAATTTTTGACCGGTTTTTCCGGGCGCAAAAATATTTTTCAAAAAAGGGTTGACAAAGTCGGATTTTGCTGATATAATAAATGACGTTGCAGCGACAGGCTGCCGAAATGAATATGGAGAAGTCGCCTAGCTTGGTTTATGGCGCACGACTGGAACTCGTGTATGGGTTAATAGCTCATCGAGGGTTCGAATCCCTCCTTCTCCGCCACAAAAAGCCTTCTTTGTCTCAGACAGAGAAGGCTTTTTTCATGTCCGTATGAAAAAATGCCGCTGGACAATGTCCGGTACAGGCGTTATAATGAAGCTGTAACAGCCCTCTGCGCAGGGCATATCGGAAAGGACGGATAAGTATGACACAGGAAGAAAAGAAGATTGCGGCAGGCGTGCTGTTCAGCCCCGGCGACCCGGAGCTGAAGGCGATCAAGCTGCGCACCCATAACCTAAACGTGGAATATAACCAGACCTTTGAGGACGAGACCGAGAAACGTTCCCGCATTATCCATGAGATCGTCGGCGAGCTGGGCGAAGGCAGCTTTATGCAGGGCCCGATTTACTTCCACTACGGCATCCACACCAAAATCGGCAAGCGCTTTTTCGGCAACTTCAACCTGACCATCCAGGACGACGCCGAGGTCACCATCGGCGACAACTGCAACTTCGGCCCGGGCGTCACCATCGTCACCCCGATTCATCCGATGGTCGCGGCCGAGCGAAACGCCATGCTGGACAAGGACGGCAACGTCAAGCGCTACTGCTATGCAAAGCCGGTTCATGTGGGCGATAACTGCTGGTTCGGGGCGAACGTCGTCGTCTGTCCGGGCGTTACCATTGGGGATGACTGCGTAATCGGCGCAGGCAGCGTTGTCACCCGGGATATCCCGCCGAGATCTTTTGCCGCCGGGAACCC
>CAMAJC010000166.1 GCA_945835425.1 uncultured Clostridia bacterium | reverse complement strand
TCGATGGACAAAAACCAGCGGGATTATTTCCTGCGGGAGCAGATGCGGGTCATCTCCGCAGAGCTGGGCGAAGGCGATTCCCCAATGGAAGACTCGATGTATTTTTCCGAGACGATTCAGGGGATCAAGCACATCTCCGATGAATCCCGCGAAAAGCTGCTGCGGGAATGCGACCGCCTTTACCGCACGCCGCCCCAGTCGCAGGAAGGCCAGGTTATTCGCACCTATCTGGAAACGGTCACCGACCTGCCCTGGGATGTGATGAGCGAAGACCACAACGATATTGGCCGCGCAGAGAAGATTTTAAACCGCGACCATTACGGCATGGAGAAGGTCAAAAAGCGCATTCTCGAGTCGATCGCCGTCCGCCAGATGGCGCCCGATATCAAAGGGCAGATTCTCTGCCTGGCAGGCCCTCCCGGCGTCGGCAAGACCTCGGTGGCCAAATCGGTCGCCGAAGCCCTCGGACGGAAATATGTCCGTATCTCCCTCGGCGGCGTCAAGGACGAGGCCGAAATCCGCGGCCACCGCAAGACCTACCTCGGTTCTATGCCCGGCCGCATCATCGACGCCATCAAGCAGGCCGGTACCAGAAATCCGCTGATCCTGCTGGATGAAATCGATAAAATGAGCGCAGACTATAAGGGCGACCCCAGTTCCGCGATGCTGGAGGTCCTCGATCCCGAACAGAACGCCAACTTCCGCGACCATTACCTGGAAGTGCCCTTTGACCTGTCGGACGTCCTGTTCATCACCACTGCCAACGATACATCGATGATCCCGCAGCCGCTGCTCGACCGCATGGAGCTTATTGAGATGGGCAGCTACACCCGCGAGGAAAAGTGGCATATTGCCCGTAAACACCTGCTGCCCAAGCAGATGAAAAAGCACGGCCTGACCACCGCGCAGCTGAAAATCAGCAAAAACGGCCTTTTCGCCCTGATCGACGGCTACACCCGGGAAGCTGGCGTCCGCCAGCTGGAGCGGGAACTGGCCTCCGTCTGCCGCAAGGCCGCCAAGGGCATCGTCTCCGGCGAGACCGAGTCTTTAAGCGTCACCCCGAAAAACCTGCAGGAGCTGCTGGGCATCCCGCGTTTTATTGATTCCGCCATGGAAAAAGAGGATCAGGTCGGCGTGGTTAACGGCCTTGCCTGGACCTCGGTCGGCGGCGAAACGATGGAGATCGAAGCGATTGTCCTGCCCGGAGCAGGCAAGATTCAGACCACCGGCTCCCTGGGCGAGGTCATGACCGAATCGGCTCAGATCGCTGTCAGCCTGGTGCGCAGCTTCGCGGACAAATATAACATCGACCCTGAGTTTTATAAGAAAAACGATATTCATATTCATGCGCCCGAAGGAGCGGTTCCGAAGGACGGCCCTTCCGCCGGTGTGACGATGACCACCTGTCTGGTTTCGGCGCTCTCCGGTATGCCGGTGCGCCATGACGTCGCCATGACCGGCGAGATCACCCTGCATGGGCGGGTGCTGCCCATCGGCGGCCTGCGGGAAAAGTCCATGGCGGCCTACCGCCGGGGCATGAAGACCGTCTTTATTCCCTGGGAAAACCAGAAGGATTTGGAGGAAGTCGACGCGGTCGTCAAGGAGCATGTGCAGTTTGTGCCGGTGCGTTTCGTCGGCGAGATACTCGACCGGGTGCTGATCCGGCAGGAGCCGATCACCGATAAAACCTCCGCGCCGCAGCCGCCTGAAAAACCGGAGATGCCGACGGCGGTTTTACCGCACGCAGAGTCGGTGCGCAGCGGCGTAAAATGCTGAGAAAGAGGTAATCATGAATTATCACAATGTATCTTTTGAGGCGGCCTATGGCCTTCATCAGCAGATCCCGCTTTCCCGGCTGCCGGAGGTCGCCTTTTCCGGGCGCTCCAACGTCGGGAAATCTTCCCTGATCAACCGCCTGCTGGGCCGCAAGGCTCTTGCCCGCGTCAGCTCCGAACCGGGCAAGACGATCACGATCAACTTCTATAATCTGGATAACCAGCTGCATCTGGTCGACCTGCCGGGCTATGGCTTTGCAAAGGTCGGCCTCAGCGAAAAGCAGCGCTGGTCCGGGCTGATCGAAGGGTATCTGAAAGATGAGAAGCGGTTTCTTGGCATGGTGGTGCAGCTGGTGGATATCCGCCATCCGCCGACCAACCAGGATATCGAGATGATCCGCTTTTTATCCGAGATGGAGATTCCGTTTATCATCGTCCTGACCAAGGCCGATAAGCTGAATAAGTCGGAGCGTACGGCGCGTCTTGCCTCTATCCGGCAGGAGCTGCCGGACGTGGGCGAGGACACCGTGATCCTGCCTTTTTCCTCGAAGGACGGGGAAGGGGTGGAGCAGCTGCGGGAAATTATGGATCAGCTGGTTTCCTTCTGCGCCGAGCACCCCGAGCTGCTGCCCACGCAGCCGGAGGAAGCGGCAGAACAGCCGCAGACAGCTGAAGACGAAGAAGTCACAGTCGAGTACATCGGCTTTGATGAATAAAAACAACCGGCGAGTGTCCCCCAGCCGGTCGACAAAACGGAGCGCCGGACTGTCTATCCTGCGGCGCTTCCGAAGGAAAGGGAATTGAAAATGGACAGAAAACTAAGCGTAAATGATGCAGACCATCTTGTGCTCGGCGGCGTAGACGCTGTCGGGCTGGCGCAGAAGTACGGCACGCCGCTGTACGTCATGGAAGAGGACACGATCCGTGCCGCCATGCGCGCATACCGTGATTCCATCGACCGTTTTTATGACGGTAAGGGCCTGATCTGCTATGCCTCCAAGGCTTTCAGCTGCAAGGAGATGTACCGGATCGCCAAGAGCGAGGGCCTGGGCGCGGACGTCGTTTCCGGCGGCGAGCTGTATACGGCTCTGTCGGTCGGTTTCCCGATGGAAAACGTCTGCTTCCACGGCAACAACAAGTCGGATGACGAGATTCGGATGGCGCTGGAAAACCGCGTCGGCCGCATCGTCGTCGACAACATCGAGGAGCTGGGCCGCATCAGCGTACTCGCCGACGAACTGGATATGATCCAGCCGATCATGTTCCGCATCAAGCCCGGTATCGACGCCCATACCCACAACTTCATCATGACCGGTCAGATCGACTCCAAGTTCGGCTTTGCCCTCGAGACCGGCGAAGCGATGGCGGCGGTCAAACAGGCAATCGAAAATCCTTCTGTCCGTCTGGTCGGCGTCCACTGCCATATCGGTTCCCAGATTCACGAGGTCACTCCCTTCGTCAAGGCCGCAGAGGTCATGGTGCAGTTCATGGGCGACGTGAAGAAGGAGACCGGCTACGAAATTGAAGAGCTGAACCTCGGCGGCGGCTACGGCATCCGCTATACCGATGAGGATGATCCGGTGCCCTATGCCGAGTATATGGAGGCCGTTTCCGGCGCGATCCACAAAAAAGCGGAGGAAGTGGGTATCCGCGTGCCGTTTATCCTGATGGAGCCGGGCAGAAGCATCGTCGGCGAAGCGGGCACGACCCTGTACACCGTCGGCTCGGTCAAGCAGATTCCGGGTATCCGCACCTACGTCTCGATCGACGGCGGCATGGGCGACAACCCCCGTTATATCCTTTATCAGTCCAAATATGATTTCCTGCTGGCCAATAAAGCGGGCGCGCCTGCGGATACGGTCGTCACCGTCGCAGGCAAGTGCTGCGAGTCCGGCGACCTGCTGGGCGAAAACGTGCCGCTGGCGAAGGCCGAGGCCGGCGATATTATGGCCGTCCTCTCCACCGGCGCCTACAACTATTCGATGGCGTCCAACTACAACCGCAACCCGGTTCCGCCTGTCGTCATGGTGCAGGACGGCAGCGACCGCCTGATCGTCAGAGGGCAGACCTACGAAGACCTCTGCCATAACGATATCTGATCGATGACCAAAGACCGCCTGTTTCCCGAAAAGGGATGCAGGCGGTTTTATGTTTTGTCCGCCGCATCGGCATACAAAGATGAGACAATTATTTTGTTCATTTATGCTATTGATACCGTTCTTTTTCTATGGTAATATAGATATGTAATATAATTACGAAACATCTGATGGAGGCTTTTTTCAACAAGGCAGGAGTTTGTGTCCATCAGAGGCTTTAGTAAAACAAGGAGGATGTATTATGGCACTGTTTCATGTCGGTTTTATTTCCTATACGCTGATGCGCGAGGTGGATATGAACGTCATCATTCCCACCTGCACCATCCCGGAATCGATGGGAATGGGCGAGAAACCTACCCATGTCCATAAGGCGCCGTTCCCGGTTCTTTACCTGCTCCACGGCTTCGGCAACAACTACTCCGTCTGGGCGCGGTACACCAACGTCGAGCGCTACGCGGAAGAACGGCAGATCGCAGTCGTCATGATCTCCGGCGAGAACAAGAGCTATATCAATCAGGAAGGCGGCGGAAACCTGATCGGCGGCGGTGACCGGCATTTCGATTTCCTCTCCAAAGAGGTGCCGGAGTTTGTAAAGGCAAACTTCCCGGTATCCGACCGCCCGGAGGACACCTATATTGCGGGCCTCAGCATGGGCAGCATGGGCTCGCTCATCCACTCCCTGACCAACCCCGAGCAGTACCGGGCAGTCGGCTCCTTCTCCGGCCCGCTGATGCGGATGGATATGGACCGCACCAAGAGCTATACCCCGGAAGAGCTGCGGGAGATGGTCGACCCGCGGGCAGTTGAGCTGGTCAAAAAAGGCAAAGCAGAGGGCAAAAAGTTCCCCGATTACTATGTTTCCACCGGCCTGAAAGACGGCCCTGAGCGCGCGAAGGCCTTTGCGGAGTTCTTAAAGGAAAACGGCATTTCCGTCACGACCAACTTTGAAAAGGATTACGGCCACGAATGGCGCTGTTGGAACGAGAATATCGAGGAATTCCTCGACTGGATTCCGAGAACCGACGCCTATGCCGGCACGATTCGCAAGATCTGATGATAATAATTTGATATATTTATATGACCGGCGGTTTTTCTGCCGGTCGTTTCTTTTTCAAAATGTGC
>CAMAJC010000165.1 GCA_945835425.1 uncultured Clostridia bacterium | reverse complement strand
GAAAGGTGGAGGACTTTTGTTATCGCATGTTTATGTAAAAAACACCAGCCGTCCCGGGTTTCCAGGACGGCTGTTCACATCAGAAGCCTTTCAGCTCCACGCAGACGGGGTAATGGTCGGAGAGGTAGGTGCCGCTTTCGCAATCGTCCCAAAGGGCGGTCGAAAGGTGACCGGGCACAAACTCATGGGAAGCGAAAATATAATCAATCTTGATATAATCCTCGGGGTTGCCGTACCCATGGAAGGTATGGCCGGTTTCGGCGGTGAGGTCGGTCAGGTTCAGCGGGTCGGTGTAAATCGGCTGCATCTCCGGCATATCGGGAGACGCGTTGAAATCGCCCATCAGCAGCACCGGCAGCGGATGCGCCTCCATATCCTGTCGCATGACCTCCAAGAGCTGCTTCAGCCCGGCTTCCCTTGCTTCGCCGCAGAGGTGGTCGAGATGTGTATCGTATACGCGGACAGTTTTCCTGCTTTCCGGGAGATAAACCGTCGCGACGGTGCAGGTCCGGGGACACATACTCTGAATCTCAAACCGGGAACCGGGAACGTCCGGGGTAGAGGACAGCCAGAAGCAGTGAAATTCCAGAATTTCCAGGTCGTTCCGGACGGCGACCATCGGCCGTTCGCCGCCGAAATCCGCGTCCCGGCCGTGGCCGACGAAGGTGTAGCCGGGCAGGTTTTCCCGCATATAGGCGAGCATATGGGGCATCAGTTCCTGAAAACCGATGATTTCCGGGCGTTCGGCCTTGATTTTCGCGACGACCTTTTCCCGGCGGCAGCTCCAGGCGTTGATGCCGTCGCCCTTGGGAAATCGGAGTTTGGCCTGCGGCGGCGCCTTTTCGAGGGTGCCTTCCGGCAGGGCGGAGATCATTTTGCGGAATTCATCGTCGCTTTTGGGCTGGATATCGCAGCGGATGTTGAAGGTTACAACTTTCATGGTAACTGCACCCCTTTATGAAATATATTTATAGTGTGAAGAACTTATATGAGTGTGAAGAGTGGAGAGTGGAGAGTGAAGTGACGGAACGGCGCGGATCGCGCCGTGATTTAACAGCATCGTTCCCGCAAGAAAAATAAGCAATCACTGAAAGCTCTTTTCCCGCACGGTTTTCCGTGTTCAGTTATATTGCTGAAAATTTAGTCATTTTTTTCTCCGAGCGGAGCAGAGAGTAGGACAATGGCTATCTTACGGGCGTGAAGCAATTTATTCAAATCATGCGCCGAACCGGCGCATACTTTCACTCCACTCTCCACTCTTCACTCTCCACACTCAGAAAACGGGCTTTCTTTTCAGTATACCGCCAGCGGAGAGCTTTTGCAAGGCATTTTCTGATTTTGAAAAGGAGAATCTTCAATTGTATGCAGGCTACATAAAATAAGGCAAAATTTTTTTACATAAAATGATGGACAGGGTCACGAATTTGCTATTGCCAAACGGATTTATTTATGGTATACTAAAACCACAAGCGAAACTGATTGCAATTTAGTTAGATTCTCGGTTGTAATCGGTTACATAAGAAAGGATGGTTATTCCAATGGCTAAGATTAAAGTTGGTTTTATCGGATGCGGCGGCATCGCAAACTCTAAGCACTTCCCCGGCATGGCTCAGGAAGAGAACATTGAGATGGCTGCATTCTGCGACCTGATCCCTGAAAGAGCTGAAAAAGCTGCTAAAGAATACGGCGCTCCCGGCGCTAAGGTTTATACCGATTATCATGAACTGCTGGCTGATCCCGAAATCTTCGCAGTTCACGTTCTGACCCCCAACGTTGCTCACTGCCAGATCACCTGCGACGCTCTGTACGCAGGCAAACACGTCCTCTGCGAGAAGCCCATGGCTGCTACCAAGGAAGACGCTAAGAAGATGCTGGAAGCCAGAGACGCTACCGGCAAGATGCTGACCATCGGCTATCAGTACCGTCACTTCCCCGTCAACGCTACCGCTAAAAAGGTCATCGACGACGGTTGGCTGGGCGACATCTACTACGGCGAAGCAACCCTGCTCCGTCGCCGCGGCGTTCCCACCTGGGGCGTATTCATCGACAAGGAAAAACAGGGCGGCGGTCCTCTGATCGATATCGGTACCCATGCTCTTGACCTGACCCTGTGGATGATGAACAACTACGACGTTGACTACGTTGTCGGCACCTCCTTCGAGAAACTGGGCAGACTGCTCGATCCCGAACATCAGGGCCAGAACAACTACAGAGGCGAACCCGACCCCTGGAAGAACGAGTCCTACGACGTTGAAGACCTCGCTGTCGGCATGATCAAGATGAAGAACGGCGCTGTCATCAACCTGCGCGCTTCCTGGGCAGTCAACATGGCTGAAGCTGCTGGCGCTAACGGTCAGGCTACCGTTAACCTCTGCGGCACCAAGGGCGGCCTGGACACCATCGACGGTGTTGTCAGACTGAACCACGTTGTTGCTAACCAGACCGCTATCACCATGGTTGGCAAGAAGATCGACGCTTTCATCCCCGGCTTCTCCGCTGGCAAGGCTCCGAGATCCAAGGAAGCTGACATCTGGACCGCAGCTCTGGAAGGCACCGGCGAACTGTTCGTCACCGCTGATCAGGCTTACGTTGTCACCCGCATCCTGGACGGCATCTATGAGTCCTCCAGAACCGGCAAACCCGTATATTTTGATTAATTTATAGCGGATTGACCTATAAAAGGCATGGCTTTCGGGCCGTGCCTTTTTGTTATGTTGTAAGATGGTTTACGGGCATGTTTCGTTTCAATCCTACGTTCCGTAGGTTGACATGCGGCCGCGGCCGTGGTAGGATAATGGTATCTGGTACCTGTCTAAACACGTTGCCTGCCGGTGTCCGAAGCGCCGGGCAGCATATAGGAGAAACACGATGGAACTGATTGCGAATTTTCTGGATGGTGAAGGGCGGCTGAAAGCCTGGCCGTCCAAACGGGTGAAAAAACTGGCGGCGCTGGTCTATCTCGGCGGCAAATTCGTGCCCGGCCGGCGGTATACCGAGCGGGAAGTGAACGAGCTGCTGCTCTCCTGGCACCTGTTCCAGGACCCGGCGACCCTGCGCAGGGAACTGGTGGAACACGGGCTGCTTTGCCGCGAGCGGGACGGCAGCGCCTACTGGGCGGCGGAAAACCAGCCGACGCTGGAGGATCTGCAAAAACTCTACGGCTAAAGGCAAACCGGGGAACGGATGGTAAGTCCGCTCTCCGGTTTTTTTATGTTCATTTTCGCTGCTGAAACAGGCGCCGTTTATCCACTTGCAACCGTGCGAAAATCCCGCTATAATAGAAGGTACAAGAGCGTGCGCCGCGCGATGCACGGCCAGAAAGGAGCTTTTGATGAAATTTCTGCATATTTCCGACCTGCACCTCGGCAAGCAGGTCGCCGAATTTTCCCTGCTCGAAGACCAGAAGCACGTCCTCCGGCAGATTCTCTCCCTCGCGGCAGAGCATAAAGCGGACGCGGTGGTGCTGGCAGGGGATTTATATGATAAGCCTGTGCCGCCGGCGGAAGCGGTAACAGTGCTGGACTGGTTCCTGACCGAGCTGTCGAAGATGGGAATCCCGGCGCTGGTCATCAGCGGCAACCACGACAGCCCCGAACGGTTGGATTTTGGCAGCGGCCTTTTGTCCGCAAGTCATGTACATATGGCCGGGCGTTTTACCGGAACGCCGCGCTGCGTGACCATCGGCGAAGGGGAAGACGCGGCGGATTTTTATCTGCTGCCCTTCATCCGTCCGGGCAACGTCCGCGCCTTTTATCCCGACGAGGACATCCGCAGCTATGACGACGCGATGCGCTGTGTGATGCGGCATATCACCCTTTCGGAGGAGCGGCCCAGCGTCCTGGTCGCCCACCAGTTTGTGACCGCAGGCGGCGTACAGCCCGAGCGGAGCGATTCCGAGGTGCTGTCCCTCGGCGGGACGGACAACGTTGATGTGAGTAATTTTATGCCGTTTACTTATGTGGCCCTCGGCCATATCCATCGCCCGCAGCGCCTGACCCGCGACAGCGTCCGCTACGCCGGTTCGCCGCTGAAATATTCGTTCTCCGAGGTCAACCATCAAAAATCCGCGGCGCTCGTGACGCTTCATGGCCGGTCGGAGCCGGAGGTGGAGCTGCTGCCGCTGACGCCGCTCCATGACATGCGGGAAATTCGCGGGCCGCTGGAGGCGCTGCTGCTGGCGGCGGAGAAGGAGAAGTCGGGACGTGAGGATTATCTTCATGTGACCCTCACCGACCGCGAGCCGGTTTCCGACCCGCTGCACCGTCTGCGGCAGGTCTACCCGAATATCATGCGGCTGGATTTTGCCGCGCATGGCTCTGAGGAGCAGGAGGACGCCGATTTTTCCGCTCATGAACCGGAGAAAAAGACCCCGGAGCAGCTTTTTGATGATTTTTATGTTCAGATGCACGGCGAGCAGCTGGGCGATGAAGAAAAGACCCTCGTCCGCAGCCTGATGAACGAGGTCTGGCAGGAATGAGAGGGACGGGTGCACCGGAAATTTCCCGTTTTTGCTATATTTTCATTTATTCAATCCGCAAGAGACATTATGTCGGCAAATAACAGGCGACGTTTATTGGTAATTGGCGGACGACCGCAAGGGTCGCGCCCTACTGTTTCAGGAAATGCGTTGATTTATTTGGATTGGTGAAAAGGTGAAATTTCCCGTTCTTCGTCATATTTCAGTCCAAACACACCATTCCCCAAAACACTGTAGGGAACGGTTTTGACCGTTCTGTCCACCCGAACACTCACCGCGTGCCCGTTCATACAAACCTGGTGCTATATGCCCTCTCAGTCGCTTTGCGACAGCTCTCCCAAAGGGCGAGCCCTTGGCAAAGATGGGTAGCTTTACATGTTGAAATACCTGTACAGCGTATCGTTAGGTCGCCAGTGCCTCTCCCTTTGGGAGAGGTGGCCGAAGGCCAGAGAGGGCGTAAACCTCTCGAACCTTCGCTACGTTTCCGTCATATTTATTCCCGGCCTCCCAGATGCCGCACGGCGTCCCACCGGGACACCGGCGGGGGGAGCCGCGGGGAAAAGGGGGAGCTAATGC
>CAMAJC010000164.1 GCA_945835425.1 uncultured Clostridia bacterium | reverse complement strand
TATTACGGCTGCACCCTTTGTCAGTACGACATGGCGGTGTTAAAGGAAGAATATGCAAAAATTCATGGGGTAAACGGCCAGGTCAAGGTCGTCCTTCAGTCTGACCCGGCGCTGCTGGCAGACGAGCTGGGTTCGCCCGACGTGTATCCTTTCGAGATCATCTGCGACCCTGACAAAGAACTGTACGATCTCTTTGAGATCGCGCCTGCCGAGACGATGGCGCAGCTGGGCGGCGGCAAGGTCATGGAAAAGATCGCAAAGGCCAAGGAGATGGGCCTGTCCCATGGGCGCTATGAGGGCATCGAGGAACAGCTCCCCGCGGCTTTCGTGATCGACGATACCCTGACTGTCACCTATGCCCATTACGGCGAAAACGGCGCGGATATCCCCAGCGTCGATGAGATGGCAGAGTTGCTGAAATAAGAGATAGAAAAAGACCCGGTGCAAAAATGTACCGGGTCATTTTTATTGATTCAGTCTCTGGGTTCGACGGGAATCGCGTTTTTCTTTGTGCGCGCCATTCTGTCGGCCTCTTCCATCTCTTTGCGGAACCGTTTGACCCGGCGGTGAATGGAAAACAGCGTCCAGAAGTCAAACAGGCCGTCGATGATCAGCGAAGCCCCAATGAACATCAGCAGAATAAACATCGTTTCAAAGGGATTGATAAGCGCGACGGAGCCGAGGATGATCGACGCAGCCGCCAGAATCAGGATGATCCACCATCTGCCTGTGTGCAGCCGCGCAAGGTCGATGGCGCTCTGCAGCTTGACGATGCCGTCGATGATCAGCAAAAGCCCCAGAACCGTCGGCAGCAGGCTGATCAGGATGCCCGGATGGAGGAATAAAAACACACCCAGCCCGGCGCAGATCAGGCCGAACACCAGATCCATATGGCCGATATCGTCGGGATACCGGCGGAAGATATAGGTGAGAATATGCATAACGCCGGCCGCGGCCAGCACCAGGGCGATGATCACCGATATAATCGTGCCCGACGTCTCCGGATAGAGCAGCAAAAGTAGCCCCAGTACGATACAGGCCGCCGCCATCAGGGCAAAGTCCCGTTTAAACTGCGAAAGAAAATCACGCATAACAATACCTCCCCAAATTTTGCCGGACGGTATCAGCTGCCGTGCTCCAGCAGCTGCCTGCGGTAGTCGCTGGGGCTGATGCCGACCTGCTTTTTAAAGATCGTGGAAAAATATGAATAATAATCAAACCCGGCCTTCATCGCCACATCTCCCAGCGAGATCGACTCGTCCGCCAGCATGACCTTCGCCTTTTCGACCCGGACGGAGGAAATATAGTCGCCCAGGGCGATGCCGGTCTCTTTTTTGAAGACCTTCGCCAGATAATCGGAATTCAGGAACACCAGCGCCCCGAGGTCCGCCTTGGTGATATGAGAAGCGTAGTTGTCCTCTATGTAGGCCTTGACCGTGCCGACGATGGTGTTGGAACGGCTGACGTCGGAAATCGCCTGGGTGACGGCGTTGGAGGCGAAGCTGACCCATTTCATCATGTCGATCAGGCTCCCTGCTGCATGGTGGTCGAGAGCCTGCGCAGCGGGCTTGGCAAAAAGCTCATGGGCCTCGATATGGCGCTCGGACAGCACCGCGTAAAGCACCTGGGTAAAATCATAATGAAATTCCTGCAGCAGCTGGGCGTCGATCTGGCTGCGGGGAAGGCCGGAAAAATACTTTTTGACCTCATTGATCGCCTTGAAAGCCTGTCCGCTGGCGAGCAGCGATGACAGGTTATCCATGTCGATCCGTTTGTGCCCTTTTTCCCCGCTGTCCTCCTTCTGGCCCAGCGAGACGGTATGGACACCGCCCTGTTCGGTGACGTTGTTGCGGTCGGCCTCCTTCAGCTTCCGGATTGCGAAGGAAATCTGCTCGATAGGCACGTTTTCGGTCAGGTAGATGTTCACGCCGAACATCAGATACTGCCGAAAGAGCGAGACCAGCTCCCGTGCCTTTTTCTGGATGTCGGCAGGGTCGCTCTCGTCCAGGATCACAGCGTAAAGCGCCCGGCTCTCACGGCCCAACGGGACAATATGGTCCGAGTTGGTGCTGCCGAAAAGCACTTCCGATACGACATTATATACGCAGTAGTCCAGCTCTCCCGGCTTCCAGTCGGCGATCGTCTCCTGGCTCAGCTGGACGGTGCAGAGAAGCGGCAGAAAATTCGTCACACGCGACTTGCCCTGATCGGTGCCGTACCATTCCAGCAGCCGGTCCTTCGCCGCTTTCCCGATCGCTTCCGGGTCAGGCGGAATCTTTTCGTCGATTAAGTCCAGCCAGAACTGCCGCCAGAGCAGGGCGTTGTTTTCCTCCCAGTAGCGGCCGTAGTCCACATAGCGCTTTTGCACCTGCACGGTTTTGACAATATTGACCGCGCGGCGGAGAGCGTCCTCCAGCTCCTGCGGCGGCGACATTTTGCCGATAAAATCGACCGTATCGAGCTTGATGGCGGTCTGGGCGTAATGGAACTTGGTGTGGTTGGTCAGGAAGATGTTGCGGGTCTCGTACCCCTGCTCCCGCACCCAGGTCAGCAGATCAATGCCGCTGCCGCCGGGCATTTCGATGTCGCAGATCATGATATCCACCGGCTGTTGGAAAAAAATCTGCTTGGCAGCGGAAATATTCTGGGCCGAAAGGACGTTTTCGATCTCCAGCTTTTTCCAGTCCAGCGTCTCCCTCAGCATCTCGATCATGCTTTTATCATCGTCAATAATCAGGACTGTCAATGTTCCATCTCCTTACTGTCTGCCTCCCACCGGGCAGGCATTACAATTTCTACCCTGGCTCCGCCGGTCTCCGCGTTGGAAAGCCGGAGGGATGCGTCCTCCTTGTACAAAAGGCGCAGGGACTTTTTGATATTCCGGATCCCGATGTGCTTCTCGCCGGGATCGTTCACCCAATTCGGATCGGAAAAGCGCTGCAGGAAATCCTCCGGAAAGCCGGTCGAATCGTCCTCCACCGCAATATAAAGCTTGTCCTGCTGCAGCGACACCGTCAGGAAAATCGACAGCGGCGCTTCCAGCGAGAGAGCGTGCTTGATACAGTTTTCCACAAAGGTATATATAAGGAAAGACATCACTTTGCAGGAAAGGGGCTCCTCCTGGGCGTCGAGCAGCAGCAGAATCGAGTCGGGATGCTGGAGGTTCTGCATGGCAACATAGTTTTCGATATGGTCCAGCTCGTCCTGCACCGTCACATAGGAGACATGCCGGCGGAGAGAATAGCGGATATACCGGCCCAGATAGCCGATAAAATCGTACATCTCCTGATATTTGCCAAGCTTTGCGAAGTTGGTGACGGTCGTCAGGGCGTTGAGGAAAAAGTGCGGGCGCATCTGCATATAAAGGAAGTTGAGCTCCGACTCCTGCTGATGGAGCTTTTCCTCGTACACCTGGATTTTCAGGTCCCGGATCTGTCCGGTCATTTCGTTAAAGGCGCTGCCCATCTGCTCATACTCGGCCGGTGCGCCGCAGCTCTCGATCCGGTAATCCAGATTGCCGGACGACAGCTGCTCGATGCCTTCCGCGATGCCGCGCAGCGGATGCAGAACCCAGCGGTAGATCAGCACTGTCGCCACCAAAAGCATGACAAACATGATCGCCGCCAGCAGCAGGATCATCGAAAACAGCGAATCGCCGGTGCCGAAGAAGTTGCCCTGCCGGAAGGTTTCCCACAGGATATAGCCGTAATTCGAGGACCGGTACAAAACGATCTGCTTGTCCGAGCCGCTGATATAATGGGGCTGATCGGTCTGCTCCAGGGTGATATCCTGCGCCTGCAGCGTCCCGGCGCCGACCAGCGGCTGACAGCTTTCGTCGGTCAGGTAGACGTACAGATCGCTCTGTCCGGACTGGAGCCTTTTCTGGATCGTGTCCACTTCCATCAGCGCGCCGTAAAAGCACGGGCCGTTATAAACGGAAAAGTTGATCTGATACAGGTAGGCGTTGCCGCCGATATTGTCCAGCTTCCAGCAGTAATCGGTGCGGTATCGCTCGCAGTCGTCGCTGATAGCCGCGCGCAGGTTCATGATCTCCCGGTAGGAAACGTTTTTGGTATAGGTGATAACGAAGCTGTCATAGACCGGCATATAAAGGAAAAAACAGTCCGCATCAAATAAGGACAGGTCCTGGGTCAGCTGGTTGAAGATTTCCACCTGGGTCAGCATCCGCTTATCGTGGTCGGGGTTGTTCAGTCCGGCCGTGTCCGCGCCGAAAACCGAGAAGTTTAACAGGTAGTTTTGCAGATTGACCAGAGAGGTGTCCAGCTCCTGTACATAAAAATCCAGCGCTGCCGCGTTTGTCTCGATGACCCGCCGTCTCATCTGTCGGCCGGAAAAATAGAGACTGAAAGCTGTAAACAACAGGACAGGGAGCATCATCAAAACCAATAAAACAGGCAATCGTTTCCGCAGACTTTTCATTATTTCACCCTCTCCGCCCATCCATCTTTCAGCGCAGTGCTCCGCAGAAAACAACTTCTTTTTTACAGTATACAGGAAAAACTACTCTTTTGCAAGTGAAAATCCCTATCATTTTGTTAAATCTGCCCGGTTTTAAAAATCTGGATAAAAAGGGCTTTTGCTTCGACAGTTTTTATAAATATATGCATATCATCTATAAATTTTGCGAATAATCGGCGTATTATGCGCATTTTTCAAATAAATGAAAATAAAATATGTCCAGATTTATAAAAAATGCCGCTAGTTTTTTAAAGACAGGACACTGGGAAGATGCTATAATATCTACAGGTTCGATAAACCACGTTCGATATAACATTATGGAGGTACTTACATGAAAAAGAGAATTTTTGCGGCTATGCTCGCAGCATCTCTGGCAGCTGTTTCCTTCGCATCCTGCGGCGGCAACGGCGGCAGCACCACTTCTACCAATAACGGCGGTTCCACTACCGCTTCCACCAGCACCGATAAGGGCGGCGAAACCGCTTCCACCGGTTCTTCTGATTCTTCCGAAGCTCCCTACACCATCACCATGGCTTATCTGGGCGGTTCCGAACAGCCCGACGCAGCTGAAGTTCATGCAGCGA
>CAMAJC010000163.1 GCA_945835425.1 uncultured Clostridia bacterium | reverse complement strand
AAATTTAAATCATAGGTTTTCGCAGAAAACCAACCATAATTCTTCATTTTTCATTCTTCATTATTCACTAAAAAGACAGCGTCCCGTCCCGGCTGAACGATAATGCTCAGATGGGCGGGACGTTTTTATTAAGTGTGGAGAGTGAAGAGTGGAGAGTGGAGTGAAGGTATGGCGCGGATCGCGCCATGATTTAATAGATTGGTGCACGCTCGGAACGAAACTATTCTCTTACACTCTGCTCCGTTCGATTTTAAATTGTATAAGTTTCAGCGAAAACAAACTGAACACTATAAATCGTGCGGGAACAGAGTTTTCAGTGATTACTTATTTTCCTTGCGGGAACGACGTCATTTAATTGTGGCGCGACCCGCGCCGCACCATAACGTTTTCCCGGTCTTTTCGCAGAAAAGTGACTGCGGCAGCAGTCAAGGGAAAACTCCACTCTTCACTCTCCACACTCCACTCTGTATATGTTTTTGGGGGGAATATTATGTTACCATATCTTGCGCTGCTGCTGTCCGCGGTACTGGTGCTGGTGGACCAGCTGACAAAAATCGCGGTGCAGCACTGGCTCAAACCGATCGGGGATTTTCCGCTGATCGACGGCGTTCTGCACCTGACCTATCTGGAAAACCGGGGGATGGCTTTTGGGATGATGCAGGGCCAGAAATGGCTGCTTATCTGGGTGACGGCGATCGTGCTGCTGGTGCTGATCGCGGCGGTCATGATGGGCAAGGTGAAAAAGCCCGCGACGCTGTTTACAGTCGCTGTGATCATCGGCGGCGGCGTCGGCAACCTCATCGACCGCATCTACCGCGGATATGTCATCGATTTTATTTATGTGAAGATCATCAATTTCGCGATTTTCAATTTCGCCGATATCTGCGTCACCTGTGGGACAGCGGTGCTGCTGTTCATCCTGCTGCGGGAGATGATGCTGGAGGAAAAGGCAGGGAAAGCCGAAAAAAAGCATAACGGATGAGAGGAGGCGCTGTATGGCCGAAGAATTTGCTGTATATGAAGAAGAAACTGCCGGAAGTGCGGAAAATCTCACCCTGACTGTCGCTGCGGAAGACGCCGGGCAGCGGCTGGACGCCTGGCTGTCCGGGAAACTGGAAGGCCGCACCCGCTCTTTTATCCAGAAGCTGATTGCAGACGGGAATGTGACGGTCGACGGCACGGCGGCCGGGAAAAAGGATAAAAACTTAAAACTCGCTGCCGGGAAGGTGATTACGGTCAGTATTCCTGAGCCGGAATCTCTTGACCTCCAGCCGGAAAACATCCCGCTGGATATTGTTTATGAGGATGAAGACCTGCTGGTCGTCAACAAGCCCAAGGGGATGGTCGTCCATCCGGCGCCGGGAAACTACACCGGGACGCTGGTGCAGGCGCTGCTTTATCACTGCGGCGACAGCCTGTCCGGCATCAACGGCGTCGCCAGACCTGGAATCGTCCACCGGATTGACAAGGATACATCAGGGCTGCTGATTGTCGCCAAGTCCGACCGCGCCCATATCGGCCTTGCGGAGCAGATCAAAGAGCACTCCTTCTCCCGGTGCTATGAAGCGGTTGTTTACGGGAATATTAAGGAGGAGCGCGGGACCCTGCGAAACTACCTTGGCCGCAGCAGCGCTGACCGCAAGAAGATGGCGGTCGTATCGCCGCTGGCGCCGGACGCGAGAGACGCTGTCACCCATTATGAGGTGCTGGAACGGCTGCCGGGATTCACCCATGTGCGGCTGCGGCTGGAGACCGGGCGCACCCATCAGATCAGGGTTCAGATGGCGGCAATCGGCCATCCGGTGGCAGGCGACCCGCTCTATGGGCCGAAAAAGGTCATCACCGAGCTTTCGGGACAGTGCCTGCACGCAAAAACCATCGGCTTTGTACATCCGGTGACCGGGGAGAACCTTTCCTTTGATTCGCCGCTCCCGGAATATTTCACCCGGTTTCTCGAAAAACTGCGCCGGGGTGGGGAAGTGGCAAAGGACGCCATGGCAGGGCTGTTGATGGCGGTGGACTGCGACGGGACGCTGATCTGCCGGGACGATTCGATTCCGGAGGCAAACGTCGAGGCCGTGAAACGCTTTCAGGCGGCAGGAGGCCGCTTCGCCCTGGCGACCGGACGGCCGGTGCCGATGGTCGACCGGTTTATTAAGCAGCTGCAGATCACGACGCCCTGCGTCCTCTTTAACGGCGGCATGATCTATGACCCGGTGGATGAGCGGCCCTTATGGTACGCTCAGATTCCGGCAGAGGTCAAACCGCTGGTGCTGAAGGTCATGGAGGACTTTAAAGATGCGCCCGGCGGCGTGCCGGGAGTGGAGATTTTCGCGCCGGACATGATCTATGTGCTCAACTGGCACAGCTATATGCAGTGGCACCTGATCGACCGTTACCCGATCCCCTTTGAAAAATCGACCTTTGAAAAGGTGAAAAATCTTCCCTGGGTCAAGTTCATGTTCGATTATGACGAAGAATATATGGAAGATTTGATAAACTATCTGGACAAACTGGGGGTAAATGGTGTACAATTAGTAAGGAGCGATCGCATGCTCTACGAGGTGCTGCCGCTGGAGAGCGGAAAAGGCAGAGGCGTAGAGCGGCTGTGCGATCTGCTGGGTGTTCCCGGAAACCGGCTGATTGGTATGGGAGATTATTATAACGACCGGGAGCTGCTGGAGACAGCGGGCTTTTCGATCGTGCCCGCCAATGCCCCGGCGGATATCCAGAAACTCAGTGACCTGACGACCCAGGCGGACAATGTTTCCGGCGCAGTCGCCGAGGCCATTGACTATATCATGGGACACAGGAGCGTCGTGGAAAATAAAAAGCGGTAATGCTGTTTTCTGATAACCCATTGTCTCAAAAACATTTGCAGGAGGTTCATTTGAAAGCTTTGCTTTCAAATTGCGTTTTCTGCCTTTGACTGGCTTCACCAGCCAATTTCAGACTTTCCTCCCGGAAAGGCTGAAACCGGCAAAAACAGAAAGGAAGATCAATTTATGGAACTCGCAGAGAAAATCACACTCCAGAAGGTTGCGACGAAGATCCGCCTCGGCATCATCGAAGGCACCTTCCACGCCAAATCCGGCCATCCGGGCGGCTCTCTTTCGATTGCCGACACACTGGCATACCTCTACTGGAAGGAAATGAATATCGATCCCAAAAACCCGAAGATGGAAGGCCGCGACCGCCTGGTGCTGTCCAAGGGTCACACCGCTCCCGGTCTTTATGCTGCGCTGGCTGAGAGAGGCTATTACCCGGTCGAGGAACTGAAAACCCTCCGCCACATCGGCTCGATGCTGCAGGGCCATCCCAACATGAACGACACGCCCGGTGTCGAAATGTCCACCGGTTCTCTGGGTCAGGGCATCTCCGCTGCCTGCGGCATGGCGCTGGCTTCTAAGATCAGCGAGGGCGAAGACTACCGCGTTTACACCATCCTTGGCGACGGCGAGATCGAAGAAGGCCAGGTCTGGGAAGCTGCAATGTTCGCTGCCCATTATAAGCTGGACAACCTCGTCGCCATCATCGACAACAACAACCTCCAGATCGACGGCCCCATCACCGAAGTCATGTCCTCTTATCCCATCACCGATAAATTCGAGGCGTTCGGCTGGAACGTGATCGCCATCGACGCCCACGATTTTGACCAGATCGAAGCCGCTTTCAAGGCTGCCCGCGAGGTCAAGGGCAAACCCACCGCCATCATCCAGAAGTCTGTCAAGGGCAAGGGCGTTTCCTTTATGGAAAACCAGGTCTCCTGGCACGGCACCGCTCCCAACGCAGAGCAGTATGAACAGGCGAAGGCTGAACTGAACGCGGCTCTTGCTGCACTGGACTGAGCAGAAAGGAAGGATGAGAACAATGGCTGATGTTAAAAAAGTTGCAACCAGAGAATCCTACGGCAACGCGCTGAAGGAACTGGCTCCCAAATATCCCAACCTGGTCGTTCTGGACGCGGACCTCGCTGCCGCTACCAAGACCGGTATCTTCAAAAAAGCATATCCCGACCGTTTCTTTGACTGCGGCATCGCCGAAGCAAACATGATGGGCGTTGCGGCCGGTCTCGCTGCCGCCGGCAAGACCGTTTTCGCTTCTTCTTTTGCGATGTTCGCTGCCGGACGCGCTTTCGAGATCGTCCGCAACTCGATCGGCTATCCCGGCCTGCCCGTTAAGATCGGCGCGACCCATGCCGGTATCTCGGTCGGCGAAGACGGCGCGACCCATCAGTGCTGCGAGGATATCGCCCTGATGCGCACCATCCCCGGCATGACCGTTATCGTTCCTTCGGACGACGTCGAGGCAAAGGCTGCCGTTGAGGCTGCGATCAACCATGACGGCCCCGTTTACCTGCGTTTCGGCCGTCTGGCAGTTCCGGTGTTCAATGACCCCGAGACCTACAAGTTCGAGCTGGGCAAAGGCATCACCATCCGCGACGGGGGGGATATCACCATCGTCGCTACCGGCCTGATGGTCAATGAGGCTATGATGGCTGCGGAGACCCTTGCTGCGGAAGGCATTGACGCGCGCGTCATCAACATCCATACGATCAAGCCTCTGGACGAGGAGCTGATCGTCAAGGCTGCCAAAGAGACCGGCAAGATCGTCACCGTCGAGGAACATTCCGTTATCGGCGGTCTGGGCAGCGCTGTCGCAGACGTCTGCGCGGAGAAGTGCCCCTGCCTGGTCAAAAAGATCGGCGTAAACGACGAGTTCGGCCAGTCCGGCCCCGCTGCTGACCTTCTCAAGCTGTACGGTCTGTCTGCTGACAACATTGTCAAGGTCGTTAAGGAGACCCTCGGCAAATAAAATCGAAGGTCAGCAGCTATCGAGTTTGCTGTGCAAACTCGCGCCCGTCCATACAGGACGGTTCTGACCTTCTCAAGCTGTACGGTCTGTCTGCTGACAACATCGTCAAGGTCGTTAAGGAGACCCTCGGCAAATAATTTTTCTGTGGAACCTCTGATTTAATGCTTTTCCCCCGCCGGAGGCGGGGGAAAAGCCCAGCGATTCCGTACCCAAAAGAATAGAAAGTCGAATAAATCAGAGATTCCCTG
>CAMAJC010000162.1 GCA_945835425.1 uncultured Clostridia bacterium | reverse complement strand
CGGTCATCACCGCCGCCGCTCTTCATCGCCAGCTCGGTCTGTTCCAGCACCAGCAGGCTTTCCCGAATCATCCGCATCGAATATTTCGGCACATCCCGGAAAGCGTTCTGGATAACGAATTTGCGGCTTCCGTACTTGAACAGCTCCAGCAGGTCGTCAGCCGTCTTTCCGGCGTTGTGGGCGGCTTTTGCCCGGTAGAGGTCGATAAAGGTGCTGTTTAAAATGACGAGCAGCCGCATCGGCTCCTCCCGCTGGATAAACAGGTCGTTTAATATCTGAAATGCCCTTGTCCGACCGTTGCCGAGCAGCGCCTTGGACAGGTCGTAGACCGACGCTTCGAGGCTCTTATGGGTCACCAGCTCGACGTCCGCCCGGGTGATCTCGCCGTGGTCGCGGTAGGCGATCAGCTTGTCGCACTCCCGCATCAGCGTCTCCATGGCCGTCCCGCAGCGGTCGATCAGGATGCTTGCGACCACCGGATCCATCGAGCAGCCTGCTTTCTGGCATTTCTGGCGGAGGAGCTTGCTCAGCTCTGCCTGGCTTTTCGGCTCAACGTCGGCAACAATCCCGACCTTGGCGATCTGGTCAAAGAGCTTCCGCAGCCGGGCATTCCGCTTGGGGTTCAATTCATAGGCAGACACATACAGAATCAGCACCGTCGTCGGGTTCGGGTCATCGAGAATCGCGGAAAGCATCTCCAGATCGCCGCCGGACATCTTTTCCAGATTCGGGTTCTGAATCAGCACGCATTTATAATCCGCCATCAGCGGCAGGCTCTCACATTCGGTGCGCACCGCGTCCATATCCAGCGCCGCGCCGTCGTACTTGCGGTAGTTAAAGCTCTCGGTGCCTTTTTTGACCAGCTTTTTGACCAGTCTTTGCAGGCAGACGGCGGAATAATAGGTCTCCTTCCCGTAAATCAGGTAGACCGGCGCCGGGTCCTCCTCCCGGATGCTCTTTAAGAGCGCATTGTCGTCATAATAAGGCATCTTACTCACTCCATCCGCACAGCTTCGCCCATCTTAAATAACTCCGACTGTTTCATACTGCCGTTCTCTCCGAAAGTATTTTTCTATGTACTTTTTCACGCCTTCGGCGTGAAAAGCACATGATCGGAGGTGACATAGATTTCCCATTCCGGCATCAGAAAACCGGCCTCCCAGGGCGGCATCTCCTCTCCGGCCAAAAATCCGGAAAGCTTCTCTTCCGATAGTATAGCACAGTTTTCCGCAAAATACGAGGGGTCATCGTACCAGATCGTATAATCCGATGGGGAAATCACCGGGTCGTCCTTGTCCTGCAAAGTAAAGGTGTGCCCGTCCAGTTCGAGAAAGATATAAAGCCCTTCATTTCCGCGGCGCACCGACATCTTTTCATTGCCGAACAGGCTCCACAAAGAGCTTCCGCCCAGCGAAACCACCTCAGCGTTTTCGCCCGCAGCCGCAAGGGCGTTCTGCAGCCGGGAATCCCCTTCGGCTTCCGATTCTGTCAGCACCGTATCGGCCGGGAACCGCACCAGCAGGTCATAAGCGCCGCCTGTAAAGGACGCCTTCTCCTCCGGTATCAGCAGGGTCAGCTCGGTCACCCCGGCAGCCCGCAGATACCCGGCAATCGTCTGCCCGGCATAGCCGGTTTTTCCGCTGCCGATGGCGAGCGCCTGCCGGCCTTTGTGCAGGACCAGCGTATTTTCGATACAGATTATATTTATCCCGTCTTCCCGCTGTGCGGAAAAAACGCCGCACACTCCGGTCACCGCCAGAATCACCGCCGTCAAGGCCGCAAAAAGCGAACGGTGCAGCGAAATCTGCCGCGTTCCAAGAAGGAGCGCCGACAGGATAAACAAAATGAGTACCGCCGTGCAGCACACCCGCACCAGCTCGCCGCCCAGCGGAATCTTCGGTCCGGCATTGCCGAGCTTCGCGCAGAAACGAATCCAGCTGAGGAGCAGGTCTGCTGCCGCGCCGAGCAGCTTGCCCATAAAATTCCCGCCCAGTATTCCGCAGCAAAGACCCAATACCAGCACGACCGGCATCACCGGCAACACCAGCATACTGCAAAAAGGCGAAAGCATCGGCAGATAGCCCGTCATCAGCATCATGACAGGAACGGTGACGACACTGATGAAAACGGTCGCGACACCGCTTCGCAGAAACGACCCGGTTTTCGTTGTCGGCAGCGGAACGGCAGGTACCGCAACATAGAGACACCAGACCGAGAGGATGCTGAGCAGCGTTCCGCTCTGCAAAACGCACATCGGGTCGGTGACGCAGAAGATTATGACCGCAAACCCCAGGGCGTTTATCGTGCTCTTCGGCATCCGCAGCAGCTCCGCGACGGTCAAGAGGGCGATCATAATAAACGCGCGGCTGGATGACTCGCTCCCACCGGTCAGGAAAACATAACAAGCCGTCACCGGCAGCGCCGCAATCAGCGCCGCACGCCGCCCAAGTTTTCGGAGCAACAGCTGCACTAACTGAAAGAAAATCATGATATGCAGCCCCGATACCGCCAGCAGATGGGCAAGCCCTGCGCCCTGGAGCAGCGTGTTGTCCCGGTCGGAAAGCTGCTCCTTGCTGCCGGTCAGCATCCCGATGAGCAGCCCGGCGTTATCCCGCGGCAGGCAGGTATAAATGCGGCTGCGGAGTTTGGTCAGCAGCCGGTCCCGCGCCCGGTACAGGGGATAAAGGGCCGTATAGCCCGTATCTTCCACAAATGCAGCCCGGTAGCTGACAAGCTCTGCGCCCATACCGATTTGTGCAAGGGTGATTTCATCGCTGAGAGTGGTTTGCAGGACGGTCTTCTCGCCGCCATGAAAAGTCAGCTCTCCGTCGGTATAAAAGAGGATATCCGCTTTCCCGGTTTCGCCGGTCTCGGTGATAACAGTTCCGTTTTTGATAAGAAAGCTGCATCCGCTGTCGCTGCGGGTCCTGACGCCGGAAACGGTTCCCGCGACGGTCACATTCTGCCCGGCGAAGCGTTCCTGCGCTTTTATGAGGTCTGCCCGCTGATATCCGGCCAGCAGCAGCCCGATTGCCGCCATGACACAGACCAGCGCCCACAAATCCACCCGGAAACGCCCTTTCCGCAGCAATACCGCCGGCAGAATAAAGAGGGCACCCATAATGCCCAAAACCGCCGCCGCTATCCATATGACACGAAGGCGAACCAGCGTCGAAAGGAGAATCGTCCCCATCAGGGTAAAGCCCGCGGCGCACATCGGCGTCAGAATTTCACCCCGCAGGGCAGTTCGTCCAAATCTCTGCGGCCGCAGCAGTTTTTCCGCACGATGCAAAGCATTCCCCTCCTTTCGCCGTCCTGTGCTTGTCTCAACACCTCTATCTTAGCGAAAAATGTCGAAATTTGCAAGATTTTGTCGATAAAACTTAAACTGTAACCATAAAATCCTTGCGCGCACCGGCAAATAAGAGTAAAATAAAAATAAGAAAATGCTGCTTTATGATAAAATGATGATATCTGCCTATGGATGTCCTTTGGGCTGTAGCGGCGACCTGCGGTCGCCAGAGTTCTGAATCAAAACACAGAGGGAGTCAGGTTTATGTATGCAAAAGTAACCAGCGCCGGGCTGTTTGGGATGAATGCGTTTTTGGTGGAGGTTGAGACCGACCTTTCCCGCGGGCTGCCGGGATTTGAGGTAGTCGGTCTGCCGGATGCCGCCGTCAAGGAGAGCCGCGACCGGGTCAAAGCCGCCCTGAAAAACACCGGCTTCTCCGTCCCGGCCTCCAAAATCACTGTCAACCTGGCGCCTGCCGACCTGCGCAAGGTCGGGCCGATTTATGACCTGCCGATCTACCTCTCCCTGCTGATCGCCTCCGGCAGCACCGCGGCAAAGTTTGAGGACGCGGTCTTTGCAGGAGAACTGGCCCTGGACGGGTCGGTGCGGCGGATCACCGGCGCATTGCCGATGACCATTATGGCGGCGGAAAAGGGCTATAAACGGATTTTCCTCCCGGCGGAGAATGCCGCTGAGGCCAGCGTTGTCCGGAACATCGAAGTGTACGGCGTCCATTCGGCGCTGGAGGTCGTCGACTTTTTTGAGGGCTTAAAGCCGCTGACGCCGGAAACGCCGCTGGAATTTCGTCCGGCGTCCGACGGGACAAGCCCCGATATGGCGGACGTTTTAGGACAGAATATGGCCAAGCGCGCCCTCGAGATCGCGGCGGCAGGCGGCCACAACACCCTGCTGATCGGCCCTCCCGGTTCGGGAAAAAGTATGCTGGCAAGGCGCTTTCCCTCCATCCTCCCTGACCTGTCCTTTGAGGAAGCGATTGAAACCACCAAAATCCATTCGATCGCCGGTATGCTCACGCCCGAACACCCGATCATCACCGAGCGCCCTTTCCGCGCACCGCACCACACCGTTTCCCCGGCAGGTCTGTCCGGCGGCGGTACGATTCCCCGTCCCGGTGAAATCTCGCTGGCCCATAACGGCGTGCTCTTTTTGGACGAGCTGCCGGAATTTGACCGGATGGCGCTGGAAATCCTGCGGCAGCCGATCGAGGACGGCGAAGTCACCATCTCCCGGGTCAACGGCACGCTCACCTACCCCTGCCGGATGGTTGTCCTGGCGGCGATGAACCCCTGCCCCTGCGGGTATTTCGGCCATCCGACCCATCCCTGCAGCTGCTCCTCCCAGAAGGTAGACCGGTACCTTTCCCGCATCAGCGGACCGCTCCTCGACCGCATTGACCTCCATGTGGAGGTGCCGCCGGTGGAGTTTGCCCAGCTCTCCTCCTCCGAGCGCGGCGAAAGCTCCGCTGCCATCCGCGCACGGGTCAACAAGGCGCGGCAAATTCAGCTGGAGCGTTATAAAGGGACCAATATTTTCTGCAACAGCCAGCTCACCGCCGCCAAGCTCCACGACGCCTGCCCGGTCAGCGACAAGGGCAAGACGATGCTGCAAAATGCCTTTGAAAAGCTGGGGCTGTCCGCCCGCGGATACGACCGCATCCTCAAAATCTCCCGCACCATTGCCGACCTGGCCGGAGATGAGGTCGTCGACACCCAGCATATCGCCGAAGCCGTCCAGTTCCGCTCCCTCGACAGGAAATACTGGCA
>CAMAJC010000161.1 GCA_945835425.1 uncultured Clostridia bacterium | reverse complement strand
GCACCCGGACGCGGTCGAAACGCTGAGCGAGCTTCTACACGAATACCGGCAGCATATCATTGGGCGGATGGGCATCCCCTACCGCCAGAAAAACCTGAGCATCATCAGCATCGCGGTCGACGCACCCCAGGACGTGATCTCCGCCCTGACCGGCAAGATCGGCAAGCTCCCCGGCGTCAGCTCCAAAACCGCTTACTCCAATGTGATCACCCATGAATGAGCGGCTGAAAGAACTGATCGGACGGCTGGAAATAAAGCACAGCCTGTCTTTGGAAGAATACGAGTACCTGATCGAAAACCGCTGCGAAGAGGCGGCAAAGCTGCTGGCCGAAAAGGCTGTCCGCGTCCGGCAGGAAATTTACGGACGGGATGTTTATGTCCGCGGGCTGATCGAGTTTTCCAACATCTGCAAAAACGACTGCCTCTACTGTGGCATACGGCGGAGCAACAAGGACTGCGACCGCTACCGGCTCTCGGAGGAGGACATCCTCTCCTGCTGTGAACAGGGATATGAGCTGGGGTTTAGGACCTTTGTGCTGCAAAGCGGCGAGGACGGGTATTTCACCGATGAGATCCTCTGCCCGCTTATCCGCAAAATCAAGTCCCTTTATCCCGACTGCGCCGTGACCCTGTCGCTCGGCGAACGGAGCCGGGAAAGCTACCAGCGCCTTTTTGACGCAGGCGCCGACCGGTATTTGCTGCGCCATGAGACGGCTGACAAAGCGCATTATGAGCGGCTCCACCCGGCAGAAATGTCCTTTGACCACCGGATGCAGTGTCTCCGCGACCTTAAGGAAATCGGCTACCAGACCGGCTGCGGCTTCATGGTCGGCTCACCTTTCCAGACAGCCCATATGCTGGCGGAAGACCTCAAATTTATCGAAACCTTCCGGCCGCAGATGTGCGGCATCGGCCCGTTTATCCCCCATAAGGCTACTCCCTTTAAGGACGAACCGGGCGGCGGACTGGAGCTGACCTGTTACCTGCTGTCGATTATCCGGCTGATCGTCCCGGACGTCCTGCTCCCGGCTACAACTGCCCTCGGGACCATCCACCCGACCGGCCGCGAAAAAGGCATCCTCTCGGGCGCAAATGTCGTTATGCCCAACCTGTCCCCCGTTTCGGTGCGGAAAAAGTACGAGCTCTACGATAACAAAATCTGCACCGGCGAGGAATCGGCGGAGTGCCGTAATTGCCTCTCCCTCCGGATGGAATCCATCGGCTATCACGTTGTCACCGACCGCGGCGACGTGAAGCGTTTACTGACGTAAACAATGAATAATGAATAGTGAATAATGAATAATTGCGGTCGGTTTTCTCCGAAAACCATTGATTTAAATTGTTTTGCGAAGCAAAACTTCCTTAATTCTTCATTATTAATTCTTCATTTTTCATTATTCATTAAATATCTAATGGGGAAGATTTTCTGACCCGAAAGAAAGGACGTAAAAACCATGTACAATCCCAAATCCTTAAAAGCCGAAGAATTTATCTCTCATGAGGAAATCCTCGCTACCCTCGCTTACGCTGAGGAAAACAAGGACAACCTCCCGCTGATTGACTCGATCATCGCCAAGGCAAGAGAATGCAAGGGCCTTTCCCACCGGGAAGCCTCCGTTCTGCTGGCCTGCGAAAATGAAGAGAAGATCAAAGAGCTCTATGACCTGGCCGAGGAACTGAAAAAGAGATTCTACGGCAACCGCATCGTCATGTTCGCACCGCTTTACCTGTCCAACTACTGCGTAAACGGCTGCACCTACTGTCCGTACCACGCGGTCAATAAGCATATCCCGCGCAAAAAACTGACCCAGGAAGAGGTCCGCAACGAGGTTATCGCCCTGCAGGACATGGGCCACAAGCGCCTTGCCATCGAGGCCGGTGAGGACCCGGTCAACAACCCGATCGAGTACATCCTCGAATGTATCGACACGATTTATTCCATCAAGCACAAAAACGGCGCGATCCGCCGGGTCAACGTCAATATCGCCGCGACGACCGTTGAAAACTACCGCAAGCTCAAAGAGGCCGGCATCGGCACCTATATCCTGTTCCAGGAGACCTATCACAAGGAGTCTTATGAAAAGCTCCACCCCACCGGACCCAAGCACAACTACGCTTACCACACCGAGGCTATGGACCGCGCGATGGAAGGCGGCATCGACGATGTCGGGCTTGGCGTCCTGTTCGGGCTGGACCTGTATAAATATGAGTTTGCAGGGCTGCTTATGCACGCCGAGCATCTGGAGGCGGTCCACGGCGTCGGCCCGCATACCATCAGCGTTCCCCGCCTGAAGAGAGCCGACGATATCAACCCGGACGACTTCGACAACGGTATCAGCGACGATATCTTTGCAAAAATCTGCGCACTGATCCGCGTCGCTGTCCCCTATACCGGCATGATCATCTCGACCCGCGAGAGCCAGGCTGTCCGCGAAAAGGTCATCCGCCTTGGCGTTTCCCAGATCAGCGGCGGCTCCCGTACCTCCGTCGGCGGCTATCAGGAAGAAATCCGTCCCACCGATACCGAACAGTTCGATGTCTCCGACCAGCGCACGCTGGATGAGGTCGTCCGCTGGCTGATGGAGATGGGCTATATCCCGTCCTTCTGCACTGCCTGCTACCGCGAAGGCCGGACCGGCGACCGGTTCATGAGCCTGTGCAAGAGCGGCCAGATTCAGAACTGCTGCCATCCCAACGCCCTGATGACCCTCAAGGAGTACCTGATGGACTACGCTTCTGAGGAAACCAGAAAGATCGGCGAGGCGCTCATCGAAGCGGAACTGGACAATATCCCCAAGGAAAAGGTCCGGGAAATCTGCAAAGACCATCTGGCCAAGATCGAAGAAGGCATCCGCGACTTCCGTTTCTGATTTACCACGCTACATAAGGAGCACGGCGGCCGCAGAGGCCGCCCCATAATCTTTTACTAAACCGACGGGGATAATGACAGGAAAGTTTCGCCAGGCCTTTTCAAAGGCCGACCGTAACCCCTTTACCTTCCGTCACGCAGTTATTTACCCTATTGCAGGTGTAGGTAATGTCATACCCCGCGCCCGCAGGCGCCCAAAACATACTCAAAAAAGATAAAAAACCGAAAGGATGGGGAATTATGGGACTCAACGAAACTCCCTCTGCATCAAGAGTACATATCGGCTTCTTCGGACGGCGCAACGCCGGTAAATCCAGCGTTGTCAACGCCGTCACCGGCCAGGAAATGTCGGTGGTGTCCGAAGTAAAGGGCACTACCACCGACCCGGTCACCAAATCGATGGAACTGCTGCCGATGGGACCTGTGGTCATCATCGACACGCCCGGCTTCGACGATGAAGGGACACTGGGCGAACTGCGGGTCAAACGCACCAAGCAGATTCTCAACCGCTCCGACTGCGCCGTGCTGGTCGTTGACCAGACGGTCGGGAAAACTGCGGCGGACGAGGAGATGATCGCCCTGTTTCAGGCAAAGCAGATTCCCTATCTGGTCGTCTACAACAAGTGCGACCTGACGGCGGACGACACGGCTGTTCCAGAGGACGGCATCGCGGTCAGCGCCCTTCAAAAGAAAAACATTGAGGAGCTTAAGGAGCGCATCGCGAGACTGGTAAAGACCGACACCATGACGATGCAGCTGGTCGGCGATCTGCTGAGCCCCGGCGATCTTGTTGTGCTGGTTGTGCCGATCGACGCATCCGCGCCCAAAGGCCGCCTTATCCTGCCGCAGCAGCAGGCCATCCGCGATATCCTCGAAGCAGGAGCAATCTCGGTCGTCACCCGCGAAAAGGAACTGGCGCTGACCCTTCAGAAACTCGGCCAGACCCCGGCCATGGTCATCACCGACAGCCAGGCCTTCAAAGTGGTCAGCGAGGTGACGCCGCGCTCGATTCCCTTGACCTCTTTCTCGATTTTAATGGCGCGGTTTAAAGGGTTCCTCGAAACCGCGGTCAAAGGCGTGTCCACCATCGAGAGCCTGCAGGACGGCGACCGCATCCTGATTTCCGAGGGCTGCACCCATCACCGACAGTGCGAGGATATCGGCACGGTCAAAATCCCGAACTGGCTGCGGAAATATACCGGCAAGGAGCTTATCATCGAGACCAGCTCCGGACGGGAATTTCCCGACGACCTCTCGCCTTATAAGCTGATCATCCACTGCGGCGGATGTATGCTGAACGAACGGGAGATGCTCTACCGGCAGAAATGCGCCGAGGACGCGGGCATCCCGTTCACCAACTACGGCATCACCATCGCCTATATGCAGGGGATTCTGGCCCGCAGCGTGGAGATTTTCCCGGCTCTGTCCGCCCTCCTGCCGCCGAAAGCATAATAAAATGTCCTGCTTTTCACAGATACGAAAAGCAGGACATTTTTCATTCTTTATTCCATTCCAGTTCAAGGCACTCCCAGTCCTCGCCGTTTATCCGGTAAGTTTCGGCGGCTCCGGGAACCTCTTTAAATCCGGCTGCAAGATAGCAGTGGTACGCTGCCGGGTTGTCTGCAAAAACGCCGAGGGTGATCTTTTCGGCGCCGGCGATCTCAAAGGCGTACTTTGCCGCCAGCTGAATCATCGCCTTGCCGTAGCCTTTGCCGCGCTTGGACAGGTCGACAATGATAAAACCAAAGCGCAGCACCTTTTTCTCCGCATCGGTAAAGCGCATAATCAGATGCCCGACTACGCCGCTTTCGTCAAAAGCAGTCATCGGCCAGAGGTTCGGATTCTGGTCATCGTTTGCATAGTACCGGTTCATATCCGCCGCCGTGATCGGATAATGACCATAGCGGTCCGCCGACCAGAGGTAAAAAGCGTGCTCATCGGGGATCCAGCTGACAATTTTTTCGGCGTCACAGGGTTTAAATGGGCGCAGGCGCAGCATAAGCATCCTTCCTTTCAGAAATTATGAATATTATCGGGAAGCTCTGATTGATTCGGCTCCCTATTTTTTTCGGAGACATATTCATGCACTTTGCAGACATTCATCTGAATAACCGAATCCAGCATAAGAAAAGGCGACGTCGGAAATCGAAAGTTATCGAGATGTGTTACACGGGTGTTCCTACTTCAATCAGATTTCCGTCAGGGTCATA
>CAMAJC010000160.1 GCA_945835425.1 uncultured Clostridia bacterium | reverse complement strand
ATGAGGCAAACGAAGAGATTGCCGATGCCGAAACCGAGATTGCGGACGGCGAGAAGAAGCTCTCCGATGCGGAAAAGGAGCTGAACGATGCGCGCACCGAGCTGGACGACGGCTGGCAGGAATACTATGACGGCAAGGCTGAGGCGGATCAGCAGATTGCCGATGCGCAGGCCGAGATCGCCGACGCGGAGAAAAAGCTCTCGGACGGCGAAAAGCAGTGGCAGGACGGATATGACGATTATCAGTCCGGTTTGGCGCAGCTTGCCGATTCCCGCGAACAGCTGGATACATATATTGCCCAGGCGGAGGAACTGGAAGCACAGCTCTCCGAAAGCCGTGCGACCCTTGCCGGCGGCAGACAGCTGCTCACCGGCCTGCAGGCCATTCAGGGCGCTTTTGCGGAGCAGTCAGTCCCGGATATCAGCTATCTGGATGAACAGACCAAAGCGGTCATAGACGGCTCGGCGGCGCTGGATGAATCACTTCCTGCCCTCCTGACCGGCTATGTGACAACAAGCGGCCGGGAAAAGGCGCAGTATGCCGCCGGTTTAAGCGCGGCCCTTGAACAGACGGACGCGTCTCTGACAGCCGGTGAAGCGCAGCTGGCGGAAGGGGAAGCGGGTCTTAAACAGCTTCAGGCCGGTATCGAAAGCGGTGAAGCGGAGTACCAAAAGGGCAAAGAGCAGCTGGACGAGGCAAAGGCCGAGCTGGACAGCAGCAAACGCACCCTCGAGGATAACCGCCGCAAGCTGCAGGACGCGAAGACCGAGCTGGCGGACAAAAAAGCCGAGGCCGAAGCAGAGTTAAGCGACGCGCTGCAGGAACTGACCGACGGCGAAGCGGAGTATGAGGACGGCCTTGCGGAATATAATGAAGAGCGGCCGGACGCCGAGCAGGACATTGCCGACGCGAAGGAGAAGATCGCCGATGCCAAAGCCGACCTGGCCGACCTGAAACAGCCGTCCTGGTATGTCTTTGACCGGAGCAGTTTCCCGGGCGTCGGGACGATCGCCGACGACGCGGAGAAGGTCGACGCGATTGCCGCCGTTTTCCCGGTGTTCTTTGTGCTGGTAGCGGCGCTGGTCTGCCTGACGACCATGACCCGCATGGTCGAGGAGCAGCGCACCCAGATCGGCACGATGAAAGCCCTTGGTTATGGGCGCGGCGCCGTCATGCTGAAGTATCTGCTCTACGCGTCACTGGCGAGCATTTTGGGCAGCGTTGCCGGGTGTCTGCTGGGGCTGAAGATTTTCCCGATGATCATTATCAACTGCTATAAAGCGATGTATCAGGTCCCCTTTATCCTCGCGCCCATCCGCTGGGGATACCTGCTGGGCTGCGGAATCGTGTCGATTCTGTGCACCTGCGGCGTGACGGTCCTGACCTGCTACGGCGCCATGGACACGGTGCCTGCCCAGCTGATGCGCCCGAAAGCGCCGAAAAACGGCAAGCGGATTCTGCTGGAACGGGTACACTTTATCTGGGATAAACTGTCCTTCAGCCGAAAGGTCACTGCCCGCAACCTGTTCCGCTACAAATCCCGCGTCTGCATGACGATCATCGGCGTCGCAGGCTGTACCGCCCTGATGCTGACCGGTTTCGGGCTGCGGTATGCGATCAGTTCCATGGCCGAGCGGCAGTACGGCGGCGTGTTTATCTATGACAGCGCCCTGTCGGTCAGCGATACGGCCTCTCTGGAAGAAGTCGAAGATCTCCTGACACAGGTGGAAAGCGAGGACGGCGTCGAAAGCGCCATCGCCATGACGATGAAAAACGTCGATCTGACTGCCGCAGGCGAAAGCGTTTACAGCGGCACGATTTACGTTCCGTCGGAGCCGGAGAAGCTGGACGGCTTTATCAGCCTGCGGGATAAAGATTCTGGTACGCCGCTCACCGTTCCGGAGGAAGGCTGCGTCATCACCGCGAAGCTCGCAAAGCTGCTGAGCCTGAAAGAAGGGGACACCCTGCTGCTCCAGAATCCGGACGGCAGCAACGTGCCGCTGAACATCACCGGCGTCGCGGAAAACTATGTCCATCATTATGTTTATATCACCCCGGAAAGCTACGAAGCGATTTACGGGGAAGAGGCGCTCCCGACGACCTTCTTCCTGCAGCTGTCGGAAGGCTCCAACGCGGGTGAGGCTCACCGGTCGCTGCTCAAGCTGGACAATGTGCAGGGCCTGATCGATTTGAGTTATTATGCCGATGCCTTTAACGACCTGGTTGCGTCGCTGAACCTGATCGTCTGGGTGCTGATCATCTCGGCGGCGGCGCTGGCCATCATCGTCATGTATAACCTTATCAACATCAACGTCAGCGAACGGATTCGCGAGCTGGCGACCATCAAGGTACTGGGCTTTTACGACAAGGAGGTCTCGGCCTATATCTGCCGGGAGAACTCGGCGGCAGCCTTTGCCGGGATGCTGGTGGGCCTTGGTTTAGGCGTCTTCCTGGAGGAATTTGTCGTTGAAACGGCGGAAGTCGATGTCGTTATGTTTATTCATGGCGTCCCCTTAAGTGCATTTATCTTTGCGGCGGCGCTGACCCTCTTCTTCGTCTTCCTCGTCAACCGCATCGTCCACCACAGCCTGAAAAAGATCAACATGGTCGAATCCCTCAAGAGCGTGGAGTAAGCGGCCACCCGCTTTTTGAAAAGAAGCTCCGTTGTCCCATGGACAACAAAACTTTCTTGTTCGCGTGATGTCCGACAGGACATCGATTCGCATCCGGCTACGCCATCCGCTCGATTGTGCTGAACACAAACTGGGTGAACGCGCCGGGTAGATGGATGTATCTGTTTTCACGACGGTAGGGGCGATCCCCCCAGGTCGCCCGCTGCTTACCAACGAATCTGTGTTTATGTATCTGTTGGAATACGGGGACATGGATGAATCTGTTTCTTACAAATAGACATAAAAAACAGAGAACTGGGTTTATTCCCGGCTCTCTGTTTTTATTTTGCTATTTGCTTATTTCGCGGAAGGTTCCTTGTTTTCCTTCTTAGCCTTGCCGTCCGCAATCATGCCGCCGATCTTATCGATCACATCCGGTGCGGAGTCGACCAGTTTGTCGACGGTATTGGGGTGCGCGTTGATCTGCATGACCCGTACAGAGCCGTCCTTGACAACGAGGAAAGCCACCGGCTCCATCGTGATACCGGCGCCACCGCCGCCTGCGAATGCATCCCTGGGCTGGGCCTTCGGGAGGTCGCTGCCGCCGGATGCAAAGCCATAGCTGACCTTGCTGACAGGGATGATGGTCGTGCCGTCGGGAGTGGTGATCGGGGTGCCGATGATCGAGTTGGCGTCGACCATACCTTTGACCTTGTCCATGGTGATACCCATCAGGTCATTGATCGTCTTGTTTTCTGCCATAGTATTGATCCTTTCTCCCGGCAGGGCCGGGCGTAAATATGATAGTAATGAATAATGAATAACGAATAATGAAGAATGAATAATGAAGGTATGGCGCGGGTCGCGCCATGATTGAATGGTTGCGTGCACCGACGGAGCGGTTGTTTTTCTGCCCAAGGGTGCGGCTTTCCGCGTTTTTCACCCATGCGGCGTTACTTTTTCATTTTCAGCAGCGCCGGTATCGCCCGCACGATCATTTTCAGTGCGCCCCAGATGACCCGTGCGCCGCGCAGATGCACCTCGACCGAGAAAAACATCTGCGATCTTCCCGGCAGGAAATCATAGGACACGCCCAGATGGTCCGCTTTCAGGTCAAATACCTGCTGCGCCAGCGGGAAACTACCATGGAGCAGGGCGTTTATCTGCCCGTATCGGATTGCGGTCTGCGCGGCGTCCGATTCGCTGACAGTGATATGGAGGACGAGGTGCCGAAACCGCACGCCGCCCACGATGTACCCGACCGGCGGCAGCACGGCTTTCACCAGCTCCATGACCGTCCCGATCAGCGCTTTCACATCGCCCGGGGTCTTTTTGGCCTTTTCCTGCGCCTGTTCAGCGGCAGCCTTTTTTTTCTTCCTGGGTTCCTTTTGCTTTGCGGGCTTTTCCTTTTTGGATTTAGCCGGCCGTTCCTTTCCGGGGACAATCTGAACCAGAACCGGCCACACACCGGCTTTGACGGTCGTCTGCCCGTCCTGCATCGACACCTTGACGGTAAAATCGGCGATGTTGATGAGCAAAATGATTCCCAGCAGGATAAACAGGAGGGTCAGCAGTATGGTTTTGATCATATTTATTCGCTCCAATCCTCCGGCGGGCTGTCCTCCTGCGAAGCGTCGATGACCTCTTCCTGTTCCGCCAGCACGCTTTCCGGCAGCGGCGGCAGGTCAGCCAACGAAGAAAGCCCGAAGGCCCGCAAAAAGTTCGGGGTCGTCCGGTAGGTCAGCGGCCGTCCGGGAACCATCAGCCGTTCATGCTCCTCAATCAATCCTTTTTCTACCAGATTATTGACCACATTTCCGCTTTCTACACCGCGCACCTGCTCGACGAAGCTCTTGGTGACCGGCTGGTTATAGGCGATGATCGAGAGGACTTCCAGCGCCGCGCTGGAAAGGGGAGCGCCGTGTTTGAGGTCGGTGACCGCAATAATCTGCGGGTCGTATTCTTCCCGGGCTGCCAGCTGGACGAGATCGTCGAGGAACAGCAGCTTGATCCCGCGCTCTTCTTTATCGAGGCTCTCTCCATAGGCGATCAGCTGTTCTCTGGCAGCCGCCGCCGGAATCTCCAGTCCAGCCGCCAGCCGTTCAATCTCCACCGGTGCTCCGGCCGCGAACAGCACTGCCTCAATCGCTGCAAAATAATTCATCTCTTCTATTCCTTTCTCCAGCCTTTGAATAAGGCTCGTTTTCGGTACGAAAACGCGAAATTTTCTTGTCCGCCGCGGCCTTAGGTTCCCGCGGGGTAACTGTGCGAGACGGATCGAGGGCGTCGCCGTCTTCGGAATTTATTCCACGCCCGGTTTATCGCATAAAGGCTTTGTGTATTCTATTAGGAACTGGCTTCGCAGTTCAGCTGATTTCTTATGTACCCGGCCATTCAATCGTGCCGCCTGGCGGCACACTATAATTATTCACTATTCATTTTTCATTCTTCATTATTTTTACTCTTCGCCTGGCGGTT
>CAMAJC010000159.1 GCA_945835425.1 uncultured Clostridia bacterium | reverse complement strand
GCCCTCATCGTAATTCCGGGCGTCATCCTCCGCGAGGGTTTCTTCGGTATAATCACCGCCGTCCGCACCGGTCCCGTAATCGGAAAGCAGGTCGTCCACGGACATTTTACCGGCGTCAAACATGACGGTGCTGTCCTGTTCGTTTTCGCCCAGATTTTTCTTGTTATCCATCAGATCATTCCTTTATGGCAGCGGTCCCAGGGGCCGCGAGATTTATCGTACAGAGGTATTCGGCGCGGAAAAACGCTTGACGAATTTTTCCGTCACGAGGATGTCGATCATGCGGTCATACCGGCCGTGGGGCAGCTGGGTTTTGAGGCAGCTGGTGTAGCAGACGCCTGCCGTAATGCCGGGATAGCGGGACAGAAAGCGGTCGTAATACCCTTTCCCGTATCCCAGCCGGTAGCCTGCCAGGTCAAACCCCAGTCCCGGCAGCACACAGAAGGAATGGGCCAGCTCAAAATCCGTCACCGATACACTGAGCTCCGGCTGCTTTTCCGGCACTGGTTCCAGCACCCCGAAGGAGCCGGGCTCCAAATCAGAAAGGCTCTGAATCAGGAAGAATTTCATGTCCACCTTCCCCGGTACGCACCAAGGTACGGCAACCTTTTTCCCTTCGGCCAGGGCCTGCTCGATCAGATGGCGGGTGTCCACTTCAATAGCGGTCGATACATAGGTCAGGATCAGGGAGGCGGCTTTGTATTCCTTCAGAGCCGTCAGCTTTTTGAGAATCTGCGCGTCTCTGGCAGCCTGGTCCTCCGGCGCAAAGGAACGCCGGATGGTTTTAAATTCGCTGCGCAGCGCTTTTTTGACCTCCCGGATGTCTGTATATCGCATAACTGTGACCATACCTTTCTTTGCCGTTATTTTCAGGAGTGGGATTTAAAAGACTGGATTTGTTTTCCTAATCCAGCATCAGGGCCATATAGCCCATCGGCAGGGAAGCAGTGCCGTCCAGGCTCCGTCCCATGCCGTAAGGAACGCGGTTTCCGCCCGGAAAGGGGAACGGATGATAAATCCGCGCATTTTGTTTATCAAGCCGCTGCATCAAGAGGTCGGCAGCAAACAGCGGGTCGCCGTCCGTTTCCAGCAGCACCAGCGTATCTTCTTCCTCCGGCAGCGTGACCGCCGCGTAACGGAGGATATCTCCCTCCATAAACGTGACAGCCAGCCCTCCGCAGGCGTGCAGTTCTTCATAAATATAGGATAATTCATTTTCAGGGTGATAAAGGGCGGCTTTTTTTTCTGCGATCTGCTTTAGGAAATGCGTCCGCATCGACGCAAAGAGGGAAAAGGGACAGTGCTGCAGATCGGCGTCACGCCGCTGTTCAGAGCGGCTCAAAATGCCTATATAGCGGGGAAAGATTTCTGCATAGCCTTGCGCCGCGTAAAATTCATGCAGCGAGTTTTCCGCCGGGACCAGACAAGTAAAGCGCACGCCCATTTTTCTGAGGTCGGACACCATAAAGCGGTCGAGCATTTTGGCATACCCTTTTCCGCGGCAGCTTTTTCTGGTCGCCACCGCGTAGATATACCGCCCGTTGATTTTCTCCTTGTCCGTCCAGAGGGAGACCCGCATCGCCGTCATCATCGAAGCGACGTCCCCGTTTTCCCGCAGGACATAGGTCTCACCCGGCTCAAACCGGTGGTCAAAATAGAGGTCCATATAGCTTTCGCTGTCCCCAAAGGCTTCCTGCCAGAGGGCGCGCAGCTGCGGCAGATCGGTATATTCTGCCAGCCCCATCCGGATATCCATCATCAGTCGCCTGCCACACAGGAGCAGCAGCCGTCACAGGACAAATCCAGCTCGGCATTGGTCAGCTCCAGCAGCATCTCCGGCCGCCAGGACTCTTTTGCCTTGCGCAGTCCGGGGTCGCCGGTGTCTTCCTCCCGGTTGACCCACTTGCAGTCCATCCGCTGGGCGAACTGCTGGGTGATCATCGGGTAAGCGCCGGGAACGTCGTACATAGCCTTTTCAAAATGAACCGAGAAGGTGTCGTCGTTGGTCTGTTCGCCGAGGGTATAGGCGACGACTCTGCCGTCCTGGAAAAGGACGCCGCCTTGCAGCCCCAGCGGCTCAAACATCCGAATCGCTTCGGCGGCCGCTTCTACCTCCAGCGAGAGGTCGCGTTCTTTTTGCATCAGCGCCTTATTCTGCTGACCCCAGGCGTCGTTCATCTCCAGCACCTGCGGAATCAGGTCGGGCGTCATCGGCCGGTATTCCCAGTCGGTGCGCATGAATTTATTGATAAACCCGCGCTTGCCATGGTAATGGGAGCCGGGAAGGGTAGCGAGGTTGTCCTTGAGATAGATATATTCAAAATCGTTCCGGCTGTCCAGCACCCGCAGCCTGCGCCCATACATATTGGTGAGCCGCGCAAGCTCTTCGCTCGGCAGGGCGTGGAGGGTGACCGGCTTTCCGGGACGGATGCTCCTGCTGTCCGCCCAGACCTTTTCGATTGCGGACCGGAGCGCTTCGTCGTCGCCGTTACCCATCGGGCAGCGGTAGCTGGTCATCAGGGAACCGGCCGCGTTTATAAAACGGTAGCGGAAGAAAAAGTACCCTTCGTCCTCGCAGACCTGCACATCGTAGGCCTTGCGCCAGATCATCGACGCGGCGAAGGAATACTGCGCGCCCATACAGCCGCGCGCCTTGTAATAAGCTGTCACCCAGTCCCGGTCTGACAGCGTAATCGGATGGAATTTCAGCATAAAGAACCTTCCTTTAAAGACCTTTTTCCCGCATGACGCTTAGGATTTTGCCGGTGATCGTTTCGATCGGCAGCGGCTTTTCCCCGTCGTCGCACAGGATCACTTCCCAGCCCTGCCGGGAAGCGGCAAACCGCGCCGTTTTCCGGCATTTTTCCAGATAGGAGCGGTTGCGTTCATGGATATCTTTTTTGCTCTCGTCGCCGCCGTAGCGGTGGGAGAGAAGCTGGTCGGACACTTCCCGGTTCATATCCAGAAAGACGACCAGGTCCGGAGCGGGCAGCCCCAGTTTTTTATATTCGTAATCCTCAATCCACCGCAGGTAATCTTCCCATTCGCTTTCGGGAAGCTTGCCCATCTGGTGGATAGCGTTGGAGGTGGCGTAACGGGTCGCGAGGATCAGCGTCCCGTCCTCATAGTCCCTCTGCCAGAATTTTTTGTAAGAAGCGTAGCGGTCGACGGCGTAAAAGCTGCCGGCAGCGTAGGCGTTTATGTCGTCCGGGTTGTCGGAGAACTCGCCGTTTAAATACATCTGCACCAGTGTCGAGGACGGCTCCTTGTAGTCCGGGAAGGAGATCAGCCTGACCTTCCGACCCATCTCCGTCAATGCCGCATAAACGCGCTCGCTCTGGGTGGATTTGCCGCAGCCGTCCAGCCCGTCCAATACGATCAGTTTTCCCATTATGCGTCCTCTCCGGTGATCAGCTCGGCCGCATAGGGTAATCCCCTGATCCAGTCGCAGAAGGTGTGCCATTCCTGCAGCTTGTGGTCCTTGCGGGCATGGTAGATATTGCGCAGGGTCTCGTAGTTCAGCGTGCAGGTGCGCATCTGGTTGTAGGAAGAGGGCAGTAGCTGGATGAGGTCATACCAGTACTGCTTGTCCTTATTCTCCATATATTTCAGCCGGATTTTTTCGAGGAACGCGACGATCTGCTTCATTTCAGCAAGGGTTTCCTCATCCATATGGTCGGTGCTGAAATCCGTCATGTCAAAGGGCTTTGCATGGATTTTGTGCATCGTCGAGGTGGAGTTGGCCACAGTGGCGACTTTATAAGTGTCATATTCCTTCCACCAGTAGATCGGCGCGGTGATGTCGACCGATACGAAAATCTGGCGGATAAACTTGCGGTGATCGCTGCCGGCGGCGCAGAGGCGCTTGGCCAGGGACAGGTCGTTTTCGCCCAGATGGAACCGGCCGTTTTCGTCAAACCAGCTGTCGCTCCGGTCCCAGCTGTTCATAGGGTTGCGCGCGCCGCGGATGGCATTTTCCATGTTCATCACGGCGGTGTTTGCGGTTTCGAGCATTTCTTTTCTCTCCTATATACATATATAAAAGTATTATACCACAAACGCCCTTTGAATAAAAGCAATTTTTGATGAATAAACGAACCGGGAAAAACAAAAGCCATGCCGGGTGAGGGCATGGCTTTCGATCATTTATAAAACAGGCCTTAGTGGCAGCCTGCGCAGGAAGAGCAGGAACCGGTGCAGCCGCAGTCGACGTCGCAGGTATCGACGTCTTCGCCGTTGATAGCAGCCTGCATGATGGTGTTGATCTTCTGCATGACAGCTTCTACGTCCTGCTTGGCAATGTTGTAATTCATCATATGCTCATTGCCCATAACGTCGGTGTAGACTCTCTGAATCTCCTGATTCAGCTCGGCAATCTTGGCTTCGTTCTTTTCGGTCTTAGCGGTCTCCTCCGTCAGGTTCATCCGGACGAGGTTGAAATCGCCGATCAGTTCCTGCAGATTGGCGTCAGAATCGCAGGCTTTTTCAGCCTCTTTCATGAGTTTGTACTCGGGGCAGTTCTGGATAGCCTTGCCCAGCTCTCTTGCTGCGGTAATCGGATCGATCATCTCAAAATTCCTTTCTCTTATTGGATTTTCTTTATATATGTAACCGGATTGGCGCTGAATATGCGCTCCGGAAACATGCGGATTTTTTTAGGCCAAGATACCTGCCAGCGCCCAGTTTGCGGCCTCGGTGATTTTGACCTCCACAAACTGGCCGATGAGGGATTTATTGCCGATAAAATCGACGACCATGCCCTGTTCGGTGCGCCCCATCAGGACGATGTTGTCCCCGTCCAGAGAAACCTCACCCAAAACGCCGTTTTTCAGCTTGCCTTCCCCTTCGCAGAGGACGCGGAGCACTTTCCCGACCTGTGCTTCATAGTGCCCCATGCCGCAGGCCTTCTGCGCGTCCAGCAGTTCGTTAAACCAGCGGGATTTTTCCTTTGCGGGAACAGGGTCTTCCATGGCTGCAGCCTTGGTGCCGACGCGGGGAGAATAGATAAAGGTAAAGAGGGAATTGTACCCGACTTCCTGAATCAGGCTGACGGTCTCTTTAAACTCCTCGTAGGTTTCGCCGGGGAAGCCGAC
>CAMAJC010000158.1 GCA_945835425.1 uncultured Clostridia bacterium | reverse complement strand
CATCACCGTCATGGCTGCTAAGATCGTCTCTTCCTGAATTTATAAGGATGTGATTTAATATGTCGGCCTTTGAAAAGGCCGGCGAAACTTTCCTGTTCGCCGCGGCCTTGGTACCACGCGGGACGGCTGGGCGAGACTGCTCGTCGGGCTCGCAGTCTTCGAACTCTTTCCCACGCTCGAATAGAGTATCCAAAAACGGGCATACACTAATCCATGGATAAGTTTTTCACCTGCCGCAGCCGCGTCGGACCGGAAAAAATTTGCTAAGGTTTTTTCAAAAAGCGCGAAGGAAATTGGGAAATTGACAAATTTTGTGATGGGTCTTCCAAGATAATTGACAAGAGCGCAAAAATCCTCTATGATAAGTATGTAAACAGGAATTTACGGGATTTTTACCTGTGATTTACTTCTGGCAAAAATCCGCGCGTCATGCGCTGTGCATAGTAGGAAATAGGCTTTTGCGGAGGGCGAATGCCCTCGAAAGGAAGATGGAGGAACCCAGATTGGACTTATTCGGCATATTCAAGATGCTGGGCGGCGTCGGGATGTTTTTGTACGGCATGGGCATCATGTCGGACGGACTCAAGGCGGTTGCCGGCGACAACATGCGCATTATCCTGGAAAAGACCACCAAAAACCGGATTCTCGGCACCCTGGTCGGCTTTCTGGTCACGGCGCTGATCCAGAGCTCTTCGGCGACGACGGTCATGGTCATCGGCTTCGTCGGCGCAGGCATGATGAGCCTGTTGCAGGCCATTGGCGTCATTATGGGCGCGAACATCGGCACCACCGTCACTGCCCAGATCGTCGCACTCGACCTCGGCAGCGTCGCACCGATCATTCTTTTCCTGGGCGTCATTATGGTGACGTTTCTAAACAAACCGCTGGTGCGCAATATCGGCAAGATCATCCTCGGCTTCGGCCTGCTCTTCACCGGCATCAGCACCATGTCTGCCGCAATCTCGCCGCTGAAGGAAAACGAAGCCTTCACCGGTATGCTCCTGACGCTGGATAGTCCGTTTATCGCGATTATGTTCGGCATCCTCTTTACGGCGATCGTCCAAAGCTCGTCCTCGTCGATCGGTATCGTGCAGGCTTTCGCTGCGCAGGGACTGATCACCTTCCGGATGGGCGCGTATTTTGCGGTCGGCGCTGCGATCGGTGCCTGCGTTCCCGCGTTCCTCGCCGCTCTGTCGGCCAACCGGGACGGCAAACGTGTCGCCATCATGGATTTGCTGTTTAACTGCTTCCGTGCGGTGCTGATCGGGGCGCTGCTGAGTATTTTCCCGCAGCTTTTCACCCTGATCGAAAGGCTTTCTCCCGGCGATGTCGCCCGGCAGATCGCCAACGCCCACACCCTTTTCGCCATCACTGCCGTTATTGTTCAGCTGCCGCTGGCGCAGCTGCTTGTCAAGCTCAGCGTCAAGATTCTGCCGCTGCGGGAGGACGAGCTGCAGAAGAACGAGAGAAAGCTGGTCTACCTGACCCAGCTGGACCGCATTCCCGCTGCCGTCGCCCTGTCGCAGGCGCGCCGTGAGATCGTCCGTATGGGACGGATCACCGAAAAGAACCTGCGGCGCTCGGTCGATGTATTCTTCACCTATGATGAAAAGCGGATCAGCGCCGTTTTCCAGGAGGAAGAGGTCATCAACTGGCTGGCCAGAGAGATCACCGGCGGGCTTGTCACCCTGCGGGCGATGGACCTGACCCTCCGGGAACAGAACCTTCTGGGCCAGATGCTCCTGGTCGTCGCGGACATCGAGCGAATCGGCGACCACGCGGAAAACATCGCCGAATATGCGCAGCGGCTGTATAACCAGAAAGTCACCCTCTCTCCTGCTGCTGTTGAAGAACTGCAGAAGCTGGCGGCTGCCTCCATCCAGTCGATCGACAAATCTATCCAGGTCTATGAGGACAACGCTTTCGACCAGCTCAAGGCCGTACAGGACCTCGAGGACGAGATCGACGAGATGAAAGACGAAGCCATGGACGCCCACGTCAGACGGTTCATGGATCAGGTCTGCGAACCCGTAGGCGGCGTCATCTTCACCGATATGGTCACCGACCTGGAGCGCTGTTCCGACCACGCGGTCAACATCGCCTACGCCATCACCGGCCAGGGAAACCCGTAACAAAAAGGGCTGTCTGCTGAGGAGCAGACAGCCTCTTTTTGTAATGAAGAATGAAAAATGAAGAATGAATAATGAATAATGGCGGTGTGCCGCGGATCGCGGCACGATTGAATAGTATCGTTATCCTACAGGCAGAGACAGCTTACAGAAATCTTCTGCCGCTTCGGAATACATCTTCGTGCGGAGAACTTTGTTTGTTATTCTGCATATGTTTTGCGTGCAGACAAATATTCAAATCATGCGCCGACCCGGCGCATACCATAATTATTCATTCTTCATTATTCACTATTCATTATTCATTAATTCTCAATTCTTGCCCTTGAAAAAGGCTGGGATTTCATGTATAATGATTTGTTGTAATCATTTTCCGGAAACAGGAAAGGAGTGCGCGTTATGACAGGACTGATACTGGAAGGCGGCGGAATGCGCGGGCTGTTTACGGCCGGTGTGCTGGACGCATTTTTGGATGAAAACATCTCCACCGACCGGACCTACGGCGTTTCGGCCGGTGCCTGCAATATGATCTCGTATTTTACCGGCCAGCGGGGACGCAGCCGGGCAATAAACGTCGGCTACATCAACGACAAGCGGTATATGAGCTGGGAAAACCTGCTGCGGACCGGGAGCCTGTTCGGCGAAAAGATGATGTTTGACACCATCCCGAACGAGCTGCTGCCCTTTGACTATGATAAGTACGCAGAGGTTAAACCGGACGCATGGGCAGTCTGCACCAGCATTTTGTCCGGCCATCCGGTCTATATCCGGGTGCCCTATGACCTGAAAAAGGAATACCAGCCGGTGCTGGCGTCGATGTCCCTGCCGCTGGTGTCAAAGCCGGTGCCCTATAACGGCGACCTGCTGCTGGACGGCGGCATTGCCGACCCGATTCCGGCCGAGCGCGCCATCAAAGACGGCTGCGACAAGCTGATCATCGTCCTGACCAGGCAGCTGGGCTATGTCAAGGAGCCGGAGTCCACCCTGAAACTGGCGAAGGTACTGTACAAAAAGTACCCGAGTCTCATCCGCGCTCTGGAAAAGCGGCATATCGTCTACAACGCGGAGCTTTCCTATGTGCGGCAGCTGGAAGAAGAAGGAAAAGCGGTCGTCATCCGTCCGCCCCATCCGGTCGATATCTCCCGCACCGAAAAGGATACCCATAAACTGAACGCCCTGTATCAGGAGGGCTATACCGAAGCGATGGATTATATGGACAAAATCCGCGCCCTTTTGGGGAAAACCGCTCCGGAAAAGGCAGAATGACCCGTAAAGCCCATAAGAAAGGAACTGTTTTATCATGAGCAAAGTGATCATCCCCGAGGGGTATAAACCCGTCCTGAACCTGTACGACACCCAAAAGGCCATCGGGCTTATCAAGCGTCTGTTTGAAGATATGCTGTGCGGTGCATTGAATCTGCGGCGTGTCTCCGCTCCGCTTTTTCTGGAGGCGTCCACCGGCCTCAACGACGACTTAAACGGCGTCGAGCGCCCGGTTTCTTTTGAGATCAAGGACACCGGGACTGAAGCGCAGGTCGTCCATTCCCTGGCGAAATGGAAACGGCAGGCGCTGCACGACTACGGCTTTGAGCCGGGCTATGGCCTGTACACCGATATGAACGCCATCCGCAGGGATGAGGAGCTGGATAACCTCCACTCGATCTACGTCGACCAGTGGGACTGGGAAAAGGTCATCACCGAGGGCGCCCGGACGCCGGAATACCTCTGCCGGACGGTAAGAAGCATTGTCCACGCCATCTGCGAGACCGAGCGCACCCTGCGGGCGATGTTCCCGCAGCTGGGCTTGCGGCCGATGCTCAAGGAGGATATCACCTTCATCACTACCCAGGCGCTGGAAGACCGCTACCCCGACCTCACCCCGAAGGAACGGGAAAACGCCATCACCAAAGAGCTGGGTACCGTTTTCCTGATGCAGATCGGTGCGCCTTTAAAGAGCGGCAAGCCCCACGACGGCCGCGCACCCGACTACGACGACTGGAGTTTAAACGGCGACATCCTTTTCTGGAACGATACCCTGGGACAGAGCTTTGAGGTATCGTCCATGGGCATCCGCGTCAGCCCCGAAAGCCTTGACCGGCAGCTGACCATCGCCGGGTGCGACAACAGAAGAACCCTTCCCTTCCACAAGGCCCTGCTGGCAGGCGAGCTGCCGTATACCATCGGCGGCGGTATCGGCCAGTCGAGACTTTGTATGTTGCTGCTGGGCAGCGCTCATATCGGCGAGGTTCAGTCCTCGGTATGGGACGAGGAGACCAAGCGGGTCTGCAAAGAAGCCGGCATCCCGATTCTGTAACGGTATTATAAGCATATAGAAATCCCCTGCGACCGTTTTTGGCGGCTGCAGGGGATTTTTTCGGAGCGGAAACAGTTTTTCACATTCCACGCTTGGAGTGTGTGGAAAAGTACTGTCCAGGTGATGCTCAGCAGTCCCAGCGTATTGTTTCGCCGCTGCCGATGCTCCGATCACAGCCGTCGATCAGCAGGCCGCTCACCGGCTTTCCTTCGTTTATCAGGGTCGCACTGCCGCCCTCGATGGTCACGCGTAGCCTGCTTCCCTGCCAGTATACCGCATAGGACAGCTTTTTCCATTCTTCCGGCAGATGCGGCGCGATCCGCAGCTTGCCGTGGTACAGCCGCACGCCGCCGAAGCCCATGACCACATCCTGCCAGATGCCGCCCATATTGGCGCTGTGGATGCCTTCATTGGAGGAGGCCATCCGCTGGCCGAGGTCGGTGAAAAGCGCGCCGTGGAACATCTGATAGGCCGTCTCATACAGCCCAAGGTCGCAGGCCAGCACCGCATGGATCGCCTTGGACAGGGAGGAATCGTGGAGGGTGCGCTCCTCATAATAGAAATAGTTTTTCCGCTTGATGTTTGGTGAGATCTTGCAGAAATAGAGGGTCGGTCCGCATCATATCTATGTATTTTTGCTCCTACTGCGCTCGCTCCGAGCCTGTAGTCTCG
>CAMAJC010000157.1 GCA_945835425.1 uncultured Clostridia bacterium | reverse complement strand
CCTTCCGATAAGCACTCACGCTTCATGAAAGCATAAAACGTGAGTTTTTCGACAACCTGACCGCACACCCTTTTGGATGCGCGGCGTTTTTTCAGATTATAAATCACCGTCGACGCCAATGTGATAGAGTTTTTCGCTTTCAGTTACGCGGCGGACATCGTATACAAGCCAGGTGCCCTTCCACTCGGAGCAGCGGAGGAAAGCTCTCTTTTCCGGGTTGGAGACAAAGCGTTCTGCGTCGAAGGAAGGAGAAGAGACCTCTGCGGTGCCTTCAATGCCGGAAAGGATGCGTTCATCGTTTTCGATGAAGTCCTTCAGTACGCTCTTGTCGATGGGAGCGCCGTTGTGCGCAGGGCAGATGAAGTCGAATTCATCATAATGGCCTTCCATCTTTTTCATAATGTTCAGATGATCTTTTACGGTGGCGCCTACTTTTTCGTTGCCGTAGAAGATGAGGACCTGACCGACTTCAAGGTTGTCACCGGTGAACAGCAGACGGTTTTCGCGGTCGATGAACATCAGGTCGCCGGGGCTGTGGCAGGGGGTTTCAAACACTTCAATATGGCGGCCGCCCAGGTCGAATACATGGCCTTCGCGTACAGGGACAGGCTTATAATCAACGGGAACGTCCGGAAAGCGTGCTTTGGTGTCTGCAATACCGTTTTCAAAATCTACAATTGCTTCGGGATGCATATAAACTTCGTCAAAGAAACCGTTGCAGAGGGTATGGTCGCAGTGGCCATGGGTGTTGGTAGCCATCATCGGTTTATCGGTGATGGTCTCCAGAAACTGGCGCAGGTTAGCGGGATTCATACCGGTGTCGATAACAAGGGCTTTTTCCTCGCCGACCAGCAGATAGCAGCAGCATACGGCGCCGATATCAACGATCCAGGTGTTCGGAAAAATCTTTCTGGCTCTGTAAGGGTTGTGTCTCATGTGAATACCTCCAGTTTTTTTGCCTGTACGGGGCACATTTCCGTTAAGGATACCCTAATTATACAGGAACTGAAGGAGAAAAGCAATATATATTTGCTCGTCTCAGGATAATTGTTCTTACTTTCATGTTGTTTTGTTATACACACATATCCGTATTCTACAGCTTATACAGAGGTGGGATATCATGAAAATTGATTTGATAATAGTCGGCGGCGGTGCTGCCGGCATGATGGCGGCTGTCCAGGCAGGACGGCTGGGGAAATCGGTACTGCTGCTGGAACGGGGCGAAAAGACCGGCCGCAAGCTCCTGATCACCGGCAAAGGCCGCTGCAATGTCACCAATAACTGCGACACCCAGACGCTGATGCAGAATATCCCCTCCAATCCGCGCTTTCTCTATTCCGCCTTTTCGCGGTTTGACAGCACGGACACGATGGCCTTTTTTGAATCGGCAGGCGTGCCGCTGAAAACCGAGCGGGGCAACCGCGTTTTCCCGGTTTCGGACAAGGCGGCGGATATCCGGGCTGCGCTGATGCATGAGATGAAAAAAGCGGGCGTCCGGCTGGAAACGGGAATGGCGGTTAAGCTGCTCATCGAGGACGGTTCGGCTGTCGGTGTTCTCTGTGAAGACGGGAAAGAGTACCGGGCAGGCGCCGTGCTGCTCTGCTGCGGCGGCGCGTCCTATCCGACGACCGGCTCCGACGGCAACGGCTATAAGCTGGCGCAGCAGGCAGGCCACACGATCGTTCCGCCGTCCGCGTCGCTGATTCCGGTGCTGACGGCGGAGAAAGACCCGCGGGATATGATGGGGCTTTCGCTGCGCAACGTGACCCTGCGGGTGGAGGAAAACGGGAAGGAAATCTTCTCGGAGCTTGGTGAGATGCTGTTTACCCATTTCGGCGTCAGCGGTCCGCTGGTGCTCTCTTCCTCGGCCCACATCCGCGCCCTTGGCCAAAAGAAGTACAAAATGATCATCGACCTCAAACCCGGTCTTTCGGATGAGCAGCTGGACAAGCGGCTGCTGCGGGATTTCTCGGAGAATCTAAACCGCGATATCATCAATTCCCTCGGCGCACTGCTGCCGCGGAAGATGATCCCGGTGGTGCTGCGCCGGGCGGAGATTCCCTTTGCCGCAAAGGTGCGCGACCTGACCCGCGAACAGCGGCAGGCGCTGCTTTTGGTCATCAAGAACTTTACCCTGACCCCGACCGGTTTCCGTCCGGTGGAAGAAGCGATCGTCACCCGCGGCGGCGTAAATATAAAGGAAGTCGACCCGAAGACGATGCAGTCGAAAATCTGTCCCGGCCTTTATTTTGCCGGTGAAATTCTCGACGTTGATGGCTATACAGGCGGCTTTAACCTGCAGATCGCCTTTTCGACTGCTTATGTGGCCGCCGAAAGCTGCTGATATCTCATAAGAAAGGAGCGCCTTTATGGACATCCTGCTCGGTACGACCAACCCGTCCAAAGCAGAATGGTTTGCCCAGCTGCTGGCAGGGTATGACGTGCATTTTCTCACCCTGCGCGATCTCGGCATCGACAAAATTCCCGATGAGGACGGCATGACCCCGGCGGAAAACGCCATGCGCAAGGCCGCCTGGTACGGGCGTTATTTTGATCATGTGCTTACAAACGACTCCGGGCTTTATCTCCGTGCGCTGCCGGTGGATGACCCGCGGCAGCCGGGACTCTTTGTCCGCCGTGCGCCGGACGGACACCCGATGGATGATGACGAGATGATCGCCCATTACAGCGCTCTGGCCCGGTCGTTCGGCGGAGCATGTATGGCCAGCTACTGCAGCGCCTACTGCGTTTTCCGCAGGGGAGAAATGTTCAGTTACGCGGACGACGAGGAGACCCAGGACCTTTTTGCTTTCCGTCTGGTGGCGCAGCCGCACCCCGACCGGCATCCCGGCTGGCCGCTGGACAGCCTGTCGGTCGATGTCCATACAGGGCGCTATTTTGTTGAGGAGCCGACCTGGACAGACCGCGCGGAAGACCCGGAAGTGACCGCAAAGAAACGGCTGGCCAATGAACGCCTGCGCCGTTTTCTGGCGGAAAGCTTTTCCCTTGCCTGACGGAGGATAATATGGAAGAAACCGTGATAAAAATTATCGCCCGCATCCGCTCGGATTTCCCGACCAAGTTCGGGATTCCCCGGCAGAGCGGGATTGTCGAAAACCTTGTTTCCCGCATCGTATTTGAACCGGAGTACCGCAACCCCGACGCCCTGCGCGGCATCGATGGCTACAGCCACCTCTGGCTCATCTGGCAGTTTTCCGAAGCGGTGCGGAAGGACTGGTCGCCGACCGTCCGGCCTCCGCGGCTCGGCGGCAACATACGGAAGGGGGTATTCGCGACCCGTTCACCCTTCCGTCCGAACCCGATCGGCCTGTCGTCGGTGAAGCTGGTGGGCATTGAAGAGACGGAAAAAGAGGGGAGCGTCCTGCTGGTGGCAGGCGCCGACCTGATGGACGGAACGCCGATTTATGATATCAAGCCCTATCTGCCCTTTACCGATAGTCACCCGGACGCTGTCGGCGGTTTTTCCGACCCGGTGCGGGAGCGGAGCTTACAGGTCGAGTACCCGGCGGAGCTTACCGGGCAGCTCCCGGCGGATAAATGGGAAGCCCTGCTGGGGATTCTGGCCCATGACCCGCGACCTTCCTACCAACATGACCCGGAGCGGGTCTACGGCATGGCCTTTGCCGGAAAAGAAGTGAAGTTTAAGGTTGACGGCGACAAACTGACTATACTGGACATTATTTGAGACAATAGCCCTTCTGCTGTTCCAAACCGGCGGAAGGGCTTTTCACCTGTCCGCGCGCTGTTTCATATACTGATGGTGAAAAATCCGCGGAAAGGGGATGATCCGATGAACGGATGCCAGCTCACCGCCTTTGTCACCGCCGCCGCCAACGCCCTCGCCAAAAACGCGACGCAGGAGCAGATCGAGCTGATGGCGGCGGTTTTTACCCAGCTGGGCGACACTCTGGCGACCATCGCCGTCGCTCAGTCTGCCTGCGGCTGTACGCAGTCATGTCCGCAGTTGGAGGAATAAGGAAGAATTTTCAAAAACAAAAAACGATAAAACTTGACAAAAAATTCACAAAACGTTATAATAATTATGTATGTCTCATGAATGACAAATATACAGGAAAGATAGGAAACAAAACAGGATGGTACGATTTTACTATATTATTTTATGCAATATTATTTTGGAACTGATTTTTCTGGCGCTCATGGAATATGTCTGCCGGCATAAGGAGCGGTTTTCGATGGAATACCGCTACAGCATCAACCGGTTTATTGCCCGCTATATCATCCGTTTCGGGCGGATTCGGCTGGATGTGCGCGGAACGGAGAACCTGCCCGAAAAGGACGGGTACCTGCTGGTCAGCAACCATCAGGGCAAGCTGGACGCCCTCGCCATTATCGACGCCCACGATGCGCCCTGCGGCATCGTCATCGACCACGAGACCGCAAAAACGGTGCTGGTCAGCCAGTTTGTCGACCTGACCGATGGAATCCGTATCGACCGTGGCAACATGCGCCAATCCCGCGACGCGATCCGCCAGATGGCAAAGCAGGTCGAGGAGGGCCAGCGCATCCTTATCTTCCCGGAGGGCGGCTACACCGACAACCACAACCGGGTCGGCGATTTCAAGCCGGGCGCGTTTAAGGGCGCGTCCTATGCCCACGCGGCGATTGTGCCGGTGGCGCTGGTGGACAGCTGGAAACCTTTCGGCGGCTCCTTCGGCCTGAAGCGGATAGAAGTCAAGGTGCGGTTTTTGAAGCCGATCGCCTACGAGGACTACCGGCGGATGAAGACCGCCGAGCTGTCGGAGATGGTGCGCAGCCGGATTATCGCGGCGGTATCGGCGGAGACCGGGGAAGAGGCGGACCTTCTGCTGCAGTCTGCGGAAAAAGTGGGCTGAAACCGGTTTTTCTGCAAAAATACTCTGAAAGAACGATAAAATTAACAAATTCAGCTTTTTCACTGTCTGCGTTTGTGCTATGATACCTGTATAAGCTGTGATTTTTTAGTTTTTCAGCCGTGAAAAGGCGCCTTACAGCGCTGCAGACTGTCGATAAAGTTATATATTGATGATTTGTAGTTGTAGCGGCGACCTGCGGTCGCCACCAACATCAGCAAACATCTAGTTTCTTATGCGTAGCAATTATATAATTCGTGAATTTGCACAAA
>CAMAJC010000156.1 GCA_945835425.1 uncultured Clostridia bacterium | reverse complement strand
CGGCTCGTCCGGCAACTCTACCACCTCTCAGACTGCCTCTTCCTCAGCTTCCGAAAGCAAGCAGGAAAGTGAGGAAACTGCGGGAGAAAATGTTCTTCCAATTTTTGCGGAAAAGACCACCCTGCGTTTTTGGTTTTCCTTGGGTGCGACCAACATGGGCGATATGAAAGACTATAATGATGCTGATTATTATCAGTGGCTGGAGGAACAGACCAATGTCCATATCGAATGGATCCATCCGGTCGAGGGTTCGGAGCAGGAATCCTTTAACCTTTTGTTTGCTTCGGACGAGATGCCTGACCTGATCGAAAACTTTACCTCCGGCAAGCTGAACTACCAGTCCGGCCCGGATGTTGCCATTGCGGACGGCATCTATCTGGACCTGACCGAGCTTTGCGATGAATATGCGCCCAACTATATGTCTCTTGTCAATTCCAGCGAACAGCTGAAACGGGATACCGTCACCGACGAAGGAAACAGATGGTGCTTTAACTACCTTTATAAAGACGGCCGTCTGACCAACTACGGCCCTGCTGTCCGGCAGGACTTCCTCGACGCGGTCGGCAAGGATGTCCCGGTGACCTATGATGACTGGTACGAAGTCCTGTCCGCCTTTAAGAACGAGCTGGGAATCGAGATCCCGCTGTACTATTCGACCGGCAACGTCGACGGCATCACCGCTAACAGCGAATTCCTCGCAGGCTTCGGCGCTGCCCGTGACTTCTTCGTCGACGGCGATACTGTCAAATACGGCCCGATGGAGGACGGCTACGGCGAATATCTGGAAATGATGAAGAAGTGGTACGCGGAAGGCCTGATCGACCAGAGCTTTGCGGTGCGCACTTCGGATACGCCGGACGACGACCTGATCCTGAACGATAAGATCGGCGCACTGTGCACCTTCGCGACCTGGGCCGGCGACAAATACTTCCCCAGCCGCGGCGCAGTCAACGAGGACTTCAACCTGGTCGGCGCACCGATCCCGGTCAAAAACGAAGGCGATAAGACCCATATCCGCAACATCGACCGCCTGCTGAACACGATGTGCATCGCAATTTCGGCCGAGACCAAATATCCGACCGAATGTGTCCGCTGGATGGATTACCAGTATTCGGAAGAGGCATCCTTTGTAGGAAACTACGGCAACCGGGAAGGCGAAAGCTATATCCTGAAGGACGACGGCAGCTATGCCTGGGGTGAACTGATCACCAAGAACCCTGACGGCCTGACCCAGAACCAGGCGAGGACTAAATATACTACTTTGAATCCGCCTTATGAAGATTATACCCGCGTTATGGGTTCCTGGACCCAGACCCAGCTGGATGCACAGCAGACCTGGGCAGCCTGCGGCGACGACGGCGTGATCTCCTCCTCGATCACCATGACGGAAGACGAACAGAACGAGTCGGCCGATATCATGAGCGATATCAACACCTATGTCGCGGAATACACCGTCAACACGATCATGGGCAACAGCTCGGTCAGCTTTGACGATTTCCGCGCCCAGCTGCAAAGCATGGGCATTGAGCGCGCCATTGAGCTGAAGCAGGCAGCGGTCACCCGTTATAACGAAAGATGATTCTTCTCCAATTCCTGTGCTTATCCCCGCTTCGGCGGGGGTAAACACGCAAGGGTACAAGGGGATTTACTCTTTTATAATCTGTACTTGGGAAATGGGCTGCGGCAAATCCCGCGGAATGGGAATTTGCGGCGGCCTGTTTTGTTAGGGGGAGTTACCTATGACATCAACTGTTGACAAAACCCGGTTCGGATACCGTGTCAAGCGGGATTTTAGGGAGAACTGGGCGATCTATCTGATGCTGCTGCCGGTCATTGCCTGGTTTTTTGTTTTCCATTATATGCCGATGGGCGGCGTCGTGATGGCCTTTGAAAAGTACAAGTTCAGCAAAGGCCTGCTGGGGAGCCCGTGGGTGGGTTTTCAGAACTTTACCGACTTTTTTGGCAGCTATTATTTCTGGCGTCTGCTGCGCAATACGCTGCTGCTGAGCATCGAGGACCTGATCTTTTCCTTCCCGGCGTCGATCATCTTTGCCCTGCTGCTCAACGAGGTGCGCAACCGCTTTTTCAAAAAATCGGTGCAGACCATCTCCTATCTGCCGTATTTCATCTCGATGGTCGTCGTCTGCGGTCTGGTCAAGACCTTTACCGAGGCCGGCGGCGCGATTTCCCTGATTTCGGAGGCGCTGGGCGGTCCGAGTGAGCTGATTTCCAATCCCTCCTGTTTCCGGCCGATCGTCATCTGCTCCAATATCTGGCAGAATCTGGGCTACGGCTCGATCATCTATATCTCTGCCCTGAGCAGCATCGACCAGGAGCTGTATGAGGCAGCCAAAATCGACGGTGCAGGGCGCTGGAAGCAGACGATCCATGTCACCCTTCCCGGCATCATGTCCACCATCATGATCATGCTGATCATGCGGATGGGCCAGCTGATGACGGTCAACTATCAGAAGATCATCCTCCTTTACAGCCCGGCGACCTACGAGACGGCGGACGTCATCTCGACCTTTGTCTACCGCAAGGGTCTGATGGAAAACGATTATTCTTATGCGGCGGCGGTAGACCTGTTCAACTCGGTCATCAATACGGCGATCCTCTGCACCGCCAACTGGCTGAGCCGCAAGTATGCCGAGACCAGTCTGTTCTGAGGATGGAAGAAAGGGTGCATAGTAAATGCTGAAAAGAACAACGGGCGAAAAAGTCTTCGCTGTATTTAATATCATCATTCTGACAGCAATCGGACTGGCCTGCATTATCCCGATCTGGCACTGCATCTGCGGGTCGGTCAGCGATCCCATGACGCTGTCTGCTCATCGCGGGCTGGTTCTGTGGCCGCTTGGTTCGCCGACCCTAGACGGTTACAAGCAGTGCTTTAAAAACAGCAGCCTGCTGCGCGGCTATCTGAACACGATCCTGTATGTCATTACCGGCACGGCCTTTGGCGTTACCCTGACGGTGTTCGCCGGATACGGCCTGTCCAAAAAGCTGATGTGGTCGAAACCGATCGCCCTGTACATCACCTTTACGATGATGTTTAACGGCGGTATCATCCCGACGTATATGGTCGTGCGCAACCTCCATATGCTCAATACCCGCTGGGCAATTGTCCTGCCCACGGCGGTTTCCGTCTTTAACATCATGATCACCCGCACCTCCTTTGCCTCCATCCCGGAAGGGATGCTGGAAGCGGCGCGGATCGACGGTGCCGGACAGTTTCGGATTCTGTGGAGCGTGGTTCTTCCCGTCTCCAAGTCAATCATTGCCGTCATCACGCTGTTTTACGCGATTCAGATCTGGAACTCCTGGTTCCATACGGCGATCTACGTCACCAACCGGGAGCTGTATCCGCTGCAGATTATCCTCCGCGAGATTGTCCTGCAAAATTCCTCCTCGGGTATTGACGGCGGCGACCCCAATGAGGTAAACTTGTTGCAGGTACTGATCAAATACTGTGTCATTATGATGTCGATTATCCCGATGATGGTGCTGTATCCGTTTATCCAGAAATATTTCGTTTCCGGCGTTATGATCGGTTCCATCAAGGGCTAAGAGATACAGAGAATTCCAAGGACTGGGTGAGTGAAATGGTAAATTTGCATACACATACTTCCCGCTGCAAACACGCTGTCGGCGCACCGACCGGTTACGCGGCAGCAGCCGTAAAAAAGGGGATAACCGTACTCGGCTTTGCGGATCATACGCCGTTTCCCGACAACCGCTGGGCGCCGATCCGGATGGATATTGCGGAGCTGGATGATTATCTTCATGATGTTCAGAAGGCGCGTGAGCTGTATCCGCAGCTGAAGATTCTGACAGGCGCCGAGTGCGAGTATTTCCCGGAGTTCCACGACTTTTTTAAAGACGTGCTGTTGGGAGAGAAGAAGATGGACTATCTGATCGGCAGCGTCCATTTTTATCCCTACCACGGGGAAATGGTCGGTTTCTGGGGCGGCTTCAAAATGGACCGGGAAGCGCTGATGAGCTACGCGGAAACCTATACCGCGATGCTCCGGAGCGGGCTGTTTCTGTTCGGCGCCCATCCTGATACTTTCGGCGCGACCATCGGGGAGTGGGATGAAAACTGTACCGAATGTGCGGAGAAGATCTGCATGACGGCCGCGTCGCTGGATATCCCGCTGGAAATCAACACCAGCGGCTGGCTGAAGGCGGCGCAGCACCCGGAATCGCCGCTGCCGTATCCGCTGTGGCAGTTCTGGGAAGTGGCGGCAAAGCATCATGTCAAGGTCGTTGTAAACTCCGATGCTCATGCGCCGGAGGTACTGGACGCTTATCTGGATAAAGGGTATGCGCTGGCGGAAAAATATGGGCTGGAGATTGTCTATCCTTTCGGCCGATAAACAGGTTTTAGTATGATCTGTTTGGGCGGCGATTTGGCGCAAGAACCGCAGTTCCCTGATTCTTGCATTGTTTTATATCTGTTTTGCATAACCGCTGCGTATTGAGCCGTCTCAGAAAATGGGGCGGCTCAATTTTTTGTATAACGAAAACCACTCGCCGGGCGAGTGGTTCAGGCTGTCGATAAAATTGAAGTTCTTCCCGCCCTCTCCGGCCTACGGCCACCTCTCCCAAAGGGAGAGGCTTTGGCAATATCAGGGCAGATGCAGTAATTACCGGACTTTCTCGCCTCTACCCGTCTTCGCCAGAGGTTCCCCCTTTGGGGGAGCTGGCAGCCGTTAGGCTGACTGAGAGGGCTTACCTCCGACTTTATCTACAAGCTAAACCATCCGCTGGGCGAGTGGTTCAAAAGAAGCCTTCTGGCGGTGCAGAAGGCCGCCACTCCCGCCGTAATCTTCCCTATTCTGGTCTGGTCAATCTACCGGAAGCTGCGGCTTCCTTGACACTACCGTCAGGGCATGGTAAACTATTTATATAGGAAACTTCCGTGTTCAAACGGAGAAGAGGAAAAGGCAATGAATCGGATAGAAAAGACCTTTATGCCCATCTGGCAGCCCTTCACAGGCATCAGGGCGGAAACCATGATCGAATCGCTTTCGGATGAAGAAGAGCGGGCGGTTGCTTTGGCAGCCCATCATTATTTTCAGGCGAAGTACGAGGATGCGGAGCGTGAGAGCCGGCGCTTCCTGCATAGTCCCTGCCCGGAGATTCGCGCCTC